>JAPKYM010000222.1 GCA_026394315.1 Candidatus Bathyarchaeota archaeon
TATCAATAAAATATTAACTAGCTTTATTTTTTCATGCTTGGTTTTATCAAGTGGCTTTACAATGGAATCTTCAAGCGGTTCGCCCTTTGTTGTTAACGGGGATTGCCAAGTCCACGCCGCTTAAGGCGTTGTCTGTATCACAGAGGCCGACAACTGGAACTCCGGCAACTGAGGCTTCTTTTATTGCCTGGCAGTCAGCTCTGGGGTCTGTGACCATAAGAAGCTGCGGCTCAGTGTGTCTTGGTTGAAGTGGGTTTGAGATCAATCCGGGCATGAATCGACCGACTATAGGCATGCATCGGGTCAGCTCACAGAACTTCTCCACAGGGGTTCTGCCATACAGCCGTGAGGATACGACTACCACTCTCGAGGGATCGAATCTGCTGATGAACTTGGAAGCTAGTCTGATCCTTTCATCAGTCTTACCTATGTTCAGTATGAATAACCCGTCAGGTCGAACCCGGAAGATGTGTTCTTCCATGTCTTTTGTTTTTACCCGAGTTCCTATGTGGAGACCCGCGGCCAGAAGTTCCTCTAGTGGTTGCAGAAGGTTTTCAGCCTTTGGCATCTCTTCTCTTTCTGTTGCGCTCATCTTAACACCTAAATCCCAATATTGGCCATTCCGGCTTTTTCACCAAGAAGCTCTTCTATCCTTATTAACTCATTTATCTTGGCAATTCTCTCTCCGCCCAAGACGCCAAGTTTTATTACTGGAGCACCAAGGGCGATGGCTAAATGCGCGATCTCATTTCCACATGACTCGCCTGACCTGTGTGAGAATACTGGAACGTAGCCTTCTTGCTGTGCAAATCTTGCGGTGGCGAATGAATCACTTAGGGTACCTACTTGATTGGGCTTTATGATTATCGCGTTTCCGGATTTCTCCTTGGCGCCCCTCTCTAATCTTTTGATGTTTGTTGTGAAGAGGTCATCACCGCATATGAGAGTGCCTTTCACCTTACCTGTGAGTTCACTAAATGACTCGAATGATTCCTCATTCAAGGGATCCTCGACATATGCTAACTTGAACTTCTTGATGAGTTCCAGTACGAATTCAATCTGGTCACCTTCGTCAAGACGTCTGTTGTCCCTTTGGTACAGATACTCATTTGCCTTCTCACTCCACAAGGTTGAGGCAGCCATGTCGGCACCCACCCTGAGCTCTACGCCGGTTTCATCTGAAACGGTCCTGCATGCCTTCGTCAATATCTCCAAGGCCTCTTCGGTTTTTAGCGGCGCAACCCATGCACCCTCGTCACCCCTCCCGGCGAGGTTGACTCCATTATTCTCTATTAGACGAGAAACCTCTTTGTGGGTCCTTATGTTAGCTGCAGCAGCTTGTGCGAAACTCTTTGAGCTTGTGGGTAAAACCAGGAACTCCTGAATATCCGTCCGATCTCCTTTCGCATGTAGACCTCCACCTATTGTGTTACCAAGCGGATATGGAAGACTGTAACTTCCGGCCGCAGACAAGTGCTCAAATAATTGCATCGCTCTTGAAACTGCACCTGCTGTCGCTGAGGCAAGTGAGACTGCGTAGGCAGTGTTTCCTCCAATTCTGCTGAAGTCCGGTGACGGGTCCATCCCATGGAGTTTAACATCCACTGTCTTGGGGTCATCAACACTTACCCCAATTAGTTCTGGAGCTATGAGCTCCTTGACCACCCTCAAGGCCTGGGTCACACCACCGTCGGGATATGATTTCACCTCCCATCTTCCTTTACTGGCCCCTGAAGGAGCGGATGACCGACCTGAACCTCCTGATCCCATAACGTCAATCTCAATCGCCTCGCTACCCCTGCTGTCAAATATTCTTCTTGCTTTGATGTTCTCTATGATAGCTGCTTTGCTCATGGCGAGACCTCAGACTTCCTGAGATTTCTTGGTAGTAGCTTCAGAATATTTCAGTATATCATCGATAATGTCTACATGTGAGATGAACATTCTTCTGCAACAGTATCTGGAGACCCCCAATTCGTCGAGCACCTTCTTTGGCGCCTCTCCATTTTTTACCCTGTTTGAGAACTCCTCCCATTTGTCGGCAACGACTTTGCCACAGGTGAAACAGCGGATTGGTATTATCATGGCATATCATCAACAGGAGAGCACAATCGGCATTTGTCTTTGACTATCGGTATGATTTCTGTTTCCTTCTTCTTGCTCCGGGACCGCCAAATTTCTTAGATTCTGAGCGTCTAGGATCGCCGGCCAACATGGCCCTGTCCTGGCCCCTTAAGGCCCGTCGGATTTGGGCGGTCTTGATCCATCGCATGATTGCTCTAGCTATTGCCATCCTTGCAGCTTCGGCTTGACCGATTACGCCGCCTCCCTCTGCCTGAACCCTTATGTCCATGCCCTTGGCTTTGTCCCCTACAATTTTGAGCGGCTCCATCATCTTTATTCTCGCAGTCTCGGGGGTTACAGCATTAATTGGGTAGTTGTTGAATGTGACGCGCCCCTTCCCGGCTTTCACTATGGCTTTGGCAATAGCAGTCTTTCTCTTTCCACTGACTATCAGAACTTTTCTCCTTTCACTCACTTCAGACTCCTCCTATTTCTTTTGATAGGTCCCCTATCAACATGTAATGGCACCTTAGTTTTGATGCTTCCGCACCTGAGACCGAATGGCGTGGTTCATCGGCGTAGGTCACTGGCACATCAGCGTAGACTCTGACTCTACGGTAAGCTTTCTTACCCGAGGGTTTCTTGAAAGGCAACATCCCTCTGAGGACACGTCTCACATAATTCTCAGGTTTGCGCGGGTGAGGCGGAGCCGTATCTTGAGATGCCAGGGTCCTTGTTCTTAGTTTTACCTTTGCTCGTCTGATAATACTTCTTTTTCTACCAGATATAACTGCCTTTGAAGCATTGAGAATAATGACATCTTGACCCTCTATAGCCTTCTTTGCCGCATAGCTAAGCATTCTTCCCAATACCAAGTTGGTTGCATCGATAACTATCGGTTTAGTGGACATGAGTCAATTACCTCATTAACTTGACTTTGGTACCTTTGGGATTCTTCTCGAGAAGTTCGGGGAGCGTAAGACACTTGCCGCCCACTATGCCTATCTTTTCTCTAGCACTGGCAGAGAAACTCAGGGCGGCGACCGTCAATTTGTGATTCACAGTTCCTGATCCAAGGACCTTTCCTGACACAGCAACAGTCTCCCCCTCCAATGTGAATCGTGCAATTCTACTGACATTGACCTGCGCCATATTTCGCCTTGGTTTACCCAAAGCGCGTGAGATTGCTAGCCATATCGGAGCCTTGTTCTTTTTAGATGCGTTCCGGAGAGATCTCATAAGTTCAAGCAACTGAGGGTTAGTCTTGTCGCTCATGTTCTTTCTCACTTCGCCCGCTTAATTAGCTGGGATAACTCTGAGGCTTTCTCACCAATCTGCTTGGCTGCTTGTTCCACTATCTGTGTGACTGGAAGTGCACCTGTGGATTCAACGTAGAATATGAAGTCCTCTTCGCTCCAATCAAGCTTGATTGGGCAGGGCCTCTTAGCACAATGTCTGACACATTCAGTACACAAAGTGCACTCCTCTACGTTCCTGACAGTGAGTTTGTCGTTCTTCAGTTCCAGTATGCACTTTGGGCAAAACTTTACGCAGTCTCCGCAGCCGTCGCACTTACTCACATCCACGGATACCGTAGGCAGATACTTGTGTGTGCAGGCTGATACGGGCTGCCACTTAGCATGCTCTTGTCCTCGTCCGAGCTTTGCATATGCTTCCAACCGCAGCTTCTGACCGGGAGCCAACTTAACTACCGGTATCTTCTCGCCCACAGGCTTTATGGCGGGATTGTCCGGCCTCAGATCTCCAGAGTAGACCGTGGTGGTTCTGTCTGTTGCTTCGACCTCCATTGTGAATGAAGCCCTGCATCTGTTGCATCCCAGCTCACTCCTGCACTCACAGTTCTCCGGGAGAGTATAGGCATCCAGATCTGTTGTTAGAGGGATTAGCCCAAGTCTGTGTGCCAAGAACTCATCGAATAGGACTGAAGTATTCTCGATTATCATGACGTCATCTATGGCCATCGTGGGAACTTCAGCTATAACGGTCCTTCTCAGAGCGTTTGCGAAAGCCGGAGTGACTCCGCTGACCATGAACCTTATTGTGTTCCCTTCTCGTTTGACTGTCGATATCTCCAAATCATAACACCATGAATCGAGATCTGGAGCATTCAGCCAGTGAATTCATTATCGTATCAACGCCTACGCCCATAATTCTAGCTATGATCTCTATTGCTAACTTAAGTCCCAAATCAATACGAAGTAGCGTATAGGATGTAGCCCCTCTTTATATGTTTATTTGGACCTCTTTCCCTTTTTGACATTGGCGAAAGAGATCTGGAAGAATCAACTGGATACGCCACCCACAAGCAAGGATTCGATACTGATTTATCGAGCGCGCGCTATCAAGAGTCTCCGTGATTCAAATTGGATAGTGAAGGTTCTATCTACAGGAGCTCAATGAAGCTGACTCTTGAGGGAGCGAAAGTAATGCTACTCGCTTCTGAGCGCAAAGCCAGACAGACTGGGGTACCAATGGATATAGCTATCGTGGATGAAGGGGGAAACCTTCTTGCTTTCGAGAGAATGGATGGCGCAAAGATCACCGGCATTGACATAGCGATAAACAAGGCGTTCACAGCTGCTGCAAGTAGACGGGGAACGCATGAGTATGCTGAGGTTGCATCGCCCGGAAAACCGGCATTTGGGATTCACGTAAGTAATCAGTGCAGGTTCGTGATATTTGGAGGAGGTTTACCAATATTGGTTAAGGGAGAAGTTATTGGAGGAATCGGTTGCAGCTCGGGTACAGCGGAACAGGATAGACTCGTTGCTCAAGCTGGGATAGACGCCCTACCGGGCTGAAGACTCAATACAGAACTGAAACTGAGAGACAGATTGAAATCCAGATATGTGTTGGTGGCATCTCAGAAGGCACAGGCTTTCGAATTCGAGTGGCTAGTTAGCGCGCGCGCTATAGGGATCGTACTTGCATCGGATTTCACATTCTTGGCTGAATGTGTCTCGATTGAAGTGATAGTCACTAGGTATATCACAATCCAGATCGTAAAAAGAACCTCTCCTATCGATTCATGGAACATTCTGAGATTAATGTCTATGAATGCGCCATAGTATATTATCAGAAATATCCTGATTATGTTTACCAGAAAGGTACCTATGGCCCCCAAGACTACGTAGATCAACTTTCTGAAAACAGAGGTCTCTAACTTGACCATCAGGATTACGATGACAAGCAGGTATATGGTCATGCTCAGGATTCCTGCACATTGCCAGTACATGTTTATGAAAAGGAACCCCTTGTTACCCCAAACCGCAAGGCTCTCATAACCCACAAGGTCTACCCTGACACCAACGGCCCTCAGCAAGAAAACGGTAACCATGAGAATTGGCTGCATAAGGAACTGAAGTGATTCCATAGATCCGTAAGGGAAACTGGCATCCAACAGCAGTATGAACGCCATGCCTGAAAGGAAGACTATTGGAGTTGGAAACTGCCTGAGTCTCTTAATGCCTAGCCAAAGCGAAACGACAGCTGAAATGAAAAGCGCATAAATGATGTAGTCCCACATTCTAGTCCAACTCAAGATCTGTGGGGTACTACTATACCCTAATTTGGCGCCGAATTGCGCTACCAAGACGTTCTGATTAAGGGCATAAACCACCACGAAGTATGCTGCAACTAAGCATGCCAAAACGGCAATACCCAGTTTTCTTTTTCTTACTAATCTAAACTCTAGAAGCCTCCTTACATCATACCACTCAAGCATCAAAAAGACGAACGCAAAGAGAAAACCACCCCCGGCGCCTTCGTTCCATCCCAATATGAAATGATTCGGGTCGATCAAAAGGAGTACAACAATCGGAACTAGAAACGGCATCAGAAATGCGTCCTTGCTCCCCAACAGCCGGTCAATAAGAGAGTTCCCATGCATTTTGACAAACCCGAAGCGGCTACATAGTTCCTTGACCGAAACCAATGTGCATCAAACAGTGCGCTTCAAATGTAACATGGCTCCCAAGAGAGCACGCTCTACCCTAACCCTTGCCTTTGCCAGCAAGAAGCACCGTGAGCTGATATAAGCATTCTTGAGTGCTCCGCTCTACACAACCCTCATCTATCCAGAAGATGAGCGCAGCTATCAGATTTTGGAACCTAAATGATAGGCCGTGAGACCTGCCGTGTCACAGAATCCGCCCAAAGATATCGTTGGCACTATCGGCAAAGAGCTACTTAACGCTAAGATAACGCCATGCATCACTAGCGCGCGCTAAAAAGTCAGCCAGACTCTCAACCATCGAGACACGCAAATGCTGCAAAAACAATATAAATTCTGTCACATCGTATCTCTCAACTCGAGGAATGATCAATGTCTGAAGTCAAAGGGGTCTCGGACGGAGGTCTCAACCTTCTCCCAGACAAGCCCTTAACAAGAGACCAATGGCTAAGAGATGTGTTCCCAGAATGGGGCACGCTACTTAACAAGGAAATAGCGGAAACAAAACCTGAGAAAAACACATTCGTACTATGGTGGCTAGGAGGCGCCTCATGGTGGATGAAAAGCGCCGGCGGGGCAGATATCTGCATAGACCAATACAGTGGCTCCGGAGGAGCTGTAGAACGCAACGACTACTCAAAATACTCCGGCGTGATGAGAATGACAGGAGCACAGAAAACGTACTGGGTCAGATGTGTCCCCCACGTATTAGATCCATGGGCAGTCAAAGAATGTGATGCATATTTCTCCACCCACATACACAACGACCACATGGATTTCTACACAATAAAACCTCTTGTGGAGAACACAAAATGCAAATTCGTCGCACCTCCAAGGGGCAGAGAAGTATTCGAAAGATGGAAGGTCCCAAAGGATAGGATTGTGATTGTCAGGCCAGGCGACGTAGTCAAAATAAAAGATGTAGAAGTTCGCGCCGTGGAGTCATTTGACAGGACAGTCTTGATAACAGAACAGAAAGACATCCACAAGATGTCTATGGAGGAATTCGCCAAACTGATGGATGAAAAAGCATGCAACTTTGTATTGAAGACATCCTATGGAACTGTGTACGACGCAGGTGATTCCCACTACTCAAACATGTTCTTCAAGCATGGAAAACAGTACGAGATCGATGTAGCATTGATAACCTTCGGAGACAATCCTGACGGCATGACTGACAAGATGAATCCATACGATGCATACCGCGCAGCAAAGTGCCTTGGGACGAAAGTCATGATACCGATGCACTATGAAAACTGGGGGATAGTCGAAGGAGACCCTACTGATGTTGAGATGATAGCGAACAAGAAGTTTGCCC
>JAPKYM010000156.1 GCA_026394315.1 Candidatus Bathyarchaeota archaeon
TTTAACTTCGTCTGCTTTTGAAACGTCGGCTTTTACGAGAAGTGCGTCTCCACCGGCCTTCTTGATCTCCTCTGCCAGACTTGAGGCTTCCTTCTCAGATTTGCTGTAGTTGATTACGACTTTGGCTCCTTCTTGAGCGAACAGTTTCGCTGTTGCGCGACCGATTCCGCGGCCGGCACCTGTGATAATCGCGACCTTACCCTGGAGTTTCATTGACTGCACCCGGTTCCTGATTTTGGGTGGAAGCATGGGTCCTGCAGGAGCCTTGTAAAGCTTTCGAGCTTCGATTTACAACAGTTGGGTTGCTAATACCTTGGCCGAAGGACGTCAGAAGCGCGCTAGCCCACTAGCCGTATTTTGCTCAGAATCCTTGATGTTAGCATGTAAGTTGAGCATGATCCTAGGGTCACAGTCGACAACACCAAGATGGAAGAAGCAAGCATTACCAAGGTTGGAAGTAGCGCAGACAGGCTAATTGTCAAGAGTATCAGAGATCCTGCCAAGGTTAATGCGCCACATGCAAGCACCTTACGAAAGCGATCCTGGTCGAGCAGTCTGTATGCAAAGGCCAAGATCGGCCCGAAGTAGAGCATGCCGATCAGAAAACTCGCGATTACTCCCGCCAATGTTACTGCAGTCTCAGGCGCAAAGCCAAGTACTGAATATGCCGTCTCTGATAGATGAAGAATCCCGAGCAAAGGCATTATGACTACTTTTGCAGGCCCTTGGCTTGCAGGATTATCTGTGATCCAGCTGGCGATGTAGGGGCTGAATGAATAATACCATGCATTGAAGACCTTCATGAATTCCGTGCCTGCAAGAGTTGTAAGGATTCGGCCGTCTCTGAATCCTCTCAAGTATTGGACTTCAGGCGACATTTCAGAACCGTAAGTGGCTGTCGCAATGATACATTTGAACGGGAGTGGGGACGACTTGTTTATGACTTGGAGGCCTAACGCGACTGTGTGGGTCTTAGATCCACTCGTTCCCCTTATTGTCAAATCATAGTCACCAAGAAGCGTCGAGCCACTTGTCTGCAGGGTCAATTTCGTGTAAACGTATCCGCCTTCAAGAGGAGTCACTGAGGGATTTACTATCGAGTAGGTAACCCCTGACGGGAGGTTCTGCAACGACAGGGCGACACTGCCGGTGAAGCTGTTTATGGAAACCACTTGGATTGTTGCTATCCCGGAATTGTTTTTCACGACCGAGAGAGTCTTTGGAAGTGCGTACAATGCAAAGTCCGGCTCATTAAATAGCCTGACGATCAGGGTTGTTCTTGCGCTCTTTAGGGGATAACTAGGGCTAGTCCCTGTTACCGTCAGGTTGTATGTTCCGTACAGAGGAGCGGTCGAGGTGGTTATAGTGAGAGTAGACTGGGCGTTGCCGTTTGAAGGTGGCGTGACTGGTGAAGTTGAGAAGGCGCCTGTTGTTCCTGTGGGATTACCGCTTAACACTAAGGACACTTGGGAGCTGAAGCCATTGGTTGAACCTACAGTGACGGTATAGCTAGTTGAGCTGTTCTGGGAAACAGTCTGTGTAGAAGGCGAGATGGATAGGGTGAAAGATGGTGTGGTGGAAGCTGTTACCGTGACCGAGCCTTGGATGCAGTGGCTCCTCTGAGGAGGGCCTCCTCCGCCACATATTGTGAACAGCTTCGTGCCTAAGGCGGTGCTCGAGTTAACATAGACTCTGAACGTGGTTGTTGCACCTGAAGGCTTTGGAACGATTGTGCTACTGCTGAAATTCGCAGTACTGCCTGAAGGAATGTATGAGTAATTTAGAGTTACAGTTGAAGAGAAATTTCCACTTGAGGTGGCTGTGACGGTGAAATTGGCCGGACCAGCATCCTGACTTACAGTCGGGGATGGGGATAAAGACAGTGCAAAGTCTGTTCCTGCAGTCACAGTCAGAGAGACGGGGAACTCTCTCGCGCGCGCACTTGCGGGCACCGCTTTGACAAATACTAGGAAAGATCCGACACCAACTCCGAACGCTGGCGATGTGGTAATAGTCAGGTTCACCCTCGTCCCAACGAGTACAGCATTAGATGGTAAAAAAACAGCTGTTGATTCCGGAGGCAAACCCTCCGTGCTAAAAGTCAAGGAGGTTGCGCTGCTCATCAGCGAGTTGGGGACCGTAAAGACTTTGTAGGTTGCTGATCCCCCTTGGCTCACTGACTGAGTTAATGGTGGCTCAATTCTAAGCGAGAAGTCTGCAATGCCGGCACT
>JAPKYM010000168.1 GCA_026394315.1 Candidatus Bathyarchaeota archaeon
ACATGGCGGTGGAGATCTGTTATGACGCGAAGGTTCAGTACCCTGCTGTCTGTAACGCTATGGAAACGCTCCTTGTGCACAGAGCAATCGCAGAGGACTTCCTTCCCAAAATGACCCAGAGATATAAGGATGCAAAGGTGGAGCTCAGAGGCGACTTGAGAACGAGGGATATACTGCCCGAGATCAAGGAAGCTACTGAGGATGACTGGAGCACAGAATATCTTGACCTGATACTATCGATAAAGGTCGTAGATTCACTTCAGGAAGCAATAGACCACATAAATCATTATGGTTCACATCATACAGATGGCATAGTAACCCGAAATGGAGAAAACGCTAGAAGATTTCTGAACGAGGTCGACTCAGCAGTCGTCCTACATAATGCTTCAACAAGATTCAGTGATGGCTACAGATTCGGCTTCGGCGCAGAGGTCGGAGTAAGCACTGAGAAAATACATGCCAGGGGCCCGGTAGGCCTTGAGGGCCTCGTCATATACAAGTACATCGTTGAGGGGAACGGCCAAGTCGTGTCAACATACCTAGGAAAGAACCCTAGACCATTCACTCACAGAAGACTGGACAGAACTTGGACCGTCTAGGAGCATGAAGAAAGCCTGAGAGTGAGCTCTTTGAAGAGGGACTTTGAGCAGGTCAAAAGAATAGTCATCAAGATTGGAACCTCGGTTCTCACAAAGTCAGACGGTTCCCTTGACAAGAAATACATGAGAGAAATCGCTGGCCAAGTATGCTCCCTTGCCAAGAAGAAAAAAGAGGTGATCCTGGTAAGTTCCGGCGCCATAGGCTCAGGAGTGAAAGAGCTTGGATTGGGAACTATGCCCAGAGACATACCAACAAGACAGGGGGCCGCAGCAGTAGGTCAGAGCATACTGATGGAAGCTTGGCGAGAAGCCTTCAGAAAACGTGGTGCAAAAGTCGCTCAGATACTTCTAACCTATGATGCATTCTCAAATAGAAGAACATACCTGAACCTCAGAAATTCAATGTCCAATCTTGCAAAATATGGCGTAATCCCGATAATTAACGAGAACGATCCCATTGCGGTCCATGAGATCGAGGCTACTTTCGGTGACAACGATAAACTATCAGCTTTAGTAGCAGCCAAGGTGGACGCTGAACTGCTTATTCTCCTGACTGACGTCGATGGGTTGTATGATAAGAATCCAAAACGCAAGGATGCAAAACTCATTCCTGAGATAACAGAGATCACCCACACAATCGAAAGAATTGGCGGTGAGCCGGGTTCATGGAGGAGCAAAGGCGGTATGAAGACCAAGATTGAGGCGGCCAAGATCTCGGTAAAATCCAACTGCAACATGGTCATAGCAAATGCTCATGAGAAGAATGGGGTCACAAGGATCCTTCAGGGGGAAGAGGTAGGGACGCTCTTCAGAGCCTCAAAGAACAGTTACACGAACAAAGAGAGATGGATAAGATTCTCGAAAAGTCATGGCAACATAAAGATCGACAAAGGCGCAAAGGACGCACTACTGAGAGGGGGAAGCCTTCTGCCCTCAGGAATCCTGGAGGTAAAGGGAGAGTTCAATGAGAGCGAAGTCGTTACAATTGTCCATAATGATCAAGAAATTGCCAAGGTAATTGTGGATTATTCATCTGAGGAGCTGCTGAAGATTAAAGGCAAACAGACAGACCAAATAGAGAAGATTCTTGGATACAAGAATTACGACAATATCTTCAGAAGAGAGAATATGGCTCCAATATAGGAATGATGGCCGCAATAGACTAGGGAATCATCTCACAACTGTTGTATCTTCCATACTCGAAATCTCCAATGTTGATTTTTCCACTAGAGATTAGCTGCCTAACTCGAGGCTCAACTTCTCTTAAAGAATCTACTAGATTCTGGACTGTGTTACACACCAGTCTGAATCCAGACTCGCCCCAAAGCTTTGTGGCATTAGCATAGAGACATCTTCCTCCGCAGAGAGCGAGATACTCACATTCTGAACAGGGACTCTTGACAGTGACAGCATCTTTGAGATCTAATGGGTTGGTGACCCAGATGTCGCCGAGGTAGAAGTCCTTCATGCCAGCCATTACGGGGCATGGAGTGATCTTCCCATCAGTCTGTATGTTAAAGGTGTTCCATCCTGCCCCACATCTCAATTTGCAATCCTCCTTTAGAAGAAGGGAATTCATGATACTTACGAGGGGATAAATCCTGAGAACTTCACCAGACTTTTCCATACTTTCAACCCAAGTCTTGACGAGCCCGCTCACCCCGCGATTATACACCTCCTTTGACCACCTCTCAAAATGTGTGCGATCGGGATCATTCTGCCAGAATAATGCATCGAGTTGCCAGTGAACAGATGTGAAAACAAAATCATTGTTTGCAAGCAGCCAAATCACTTGCTGATCGATCTGACTATCCACGGAGATAGTCATTCTGGCTATCAGTTCACCTTCGAACCCGTTCTCCCGGAG
The DNA here is from genome assembly GCA_026394315.1 of Candidatus Bathyarchaeota archaeon. Lineage (GTDB taxonomy): Archaea > Thermoproteota > Bathyarchaeia > 40CM-2-53-6 > RBG-13-38-9 > JAPKYM01. The sequence goes on from JAPKYM010000168.1 coordinate 2,467, forward strand.
TAATCTGAGGTTCTGAAATGTTTTTTTGTAGACTCCTCTGCCTCGGTGTTTGTCTGTGGAAGCTTCGTCCCCGTCGATTGAAACTAGAATTGTGTCTAATCTCTTGAGGTATTCTCGCTCAAGCTTGTTAAGCATGAGTCCATTGGTCTGGATAATGTACCTATCAGCTGAGACACTATCCATCACATTCTTGAGCTTGCCAATTTCCAGAAGCGGTTCTCCGCCATAGAAGATCAGAGTGGGCTCGGGATCCTTTTTGATGAAATATGCTAGATCTGAGACATCATACTCGATCGATGCGGGTAGGGAGTAGTCAATTTGCAGGTCTCCAAAGTCGCTGCCAAAGTCCTGGCATGATTTACCGTAGCAGTATGTGCATTGAAGATTGCACTTTGTGGTCAGAGTTATGTAGAAATTCAAACGGTTCAGTTTCACCCAGTATCTTTGTTAGTGAGGTCTAACGACTTCGAGCGTCGGTGAGATCTCGTTGGCCATATCTCTCTGATAGCCTATCGTAGCATCTAAGCCAAAGTGCTGCAGTCCACAGTTGACTCCTGCTCCCCTTCGGGGAGCCGGTTTCTGGGCCATACCACTCATGGAGCCCCTCACATCTGGTCATTTTCCAGAATTGCCTGGTCGCTTCGTCAACCAGATTCAGATGAAGTAGTGCCAGTACCATGTGACCTTGAACCAAACCCCAGACACCTCCGTTTTGATATATGTTTCCAGGGACTAAGCGCCACCAGCCACATTCGGACCGAGGATAAGGAGGCGAGATGTTGGCGTATCCGTATTCTGTTTCAGCGAGTTTGAAAGAACTCCTGACGACATCAATTCTGGATTCTGGCACAAAGTCGTCGAGTATGGCTAACGCGTGACCTAGAACATCTAGATGTTCGGATCGGTCTCCCTTTTTGTCAACCCAGTCTGCATAGTAGCCCTTCTCAGATTGCCAGAAGGCGTCTTCAACTCGCTCCTTGAGATTCTCCTTCATCCCAGCCGGAGAGAGCTTGTATAGAAGAACTTGATTGTGGAAGGTTGCTTTGTTGCGGTATGTCCTCATTCCATCTCTCCAATCACGCCCGTAAATGAGCCCGTCGTTGTCAAGATTGGACTCAACATACCTCCATACCTCTTCGTATCGATCGAGCCTTCCAAGTCTCTTCATTAGATCCAGTATCAGCAGTTCGTTGTCTATTTCGTCAGTGAATTTTGCAGATGATGAAAGGCGTCTTGGATAACCGAAGTAGAGAGTTGGAACTCGACCACCCTTGACCAAGGCTAGCAATTTGCTGAAGTGGTTATCTATCTGTTCGTGAAAACCCAAGCTTGCCAGAGCTTCATAGCTGAAGCACATGTCCCGTGTCCAGTATTCGAAACTATATGTGGAAAGGCCGCCGCTTGCAGCTACGCCGTCACGTCCTAGGCAGGACTTGACTGTATCAATTGCCTCTTGCTTCTTGCATTGCACGAGGGGCTGCTCCAACATGTGAGCTGCTGCAACATCCTCTAAGTGACTATACTCGGCCAAGCTGTCCTCGCCACAATGAACAATCGGTCATGGAGGTTACTAGAATGTCAGGCACTGGATTCGCTGCACTGACATGTCTGTTTCTCAGTTTAGTCTGCCTAACTATTCATATGTTTTGTTAGGGCGCGCGCTACTTTTCAGCGCGCGTTTAGTCGAAATCTTTGAGCTTCTCCCATTCCCCTTTCTGAATCACATCTTGCTGCAGGATTTTCTTAAGATATTGTCCTGTGTAGGAGTTCTTGACTTTGGTCAGCTCTTCGGGTGTGCAAGAAGCTATTAGATATCCTCCTTCTTCGCCGCCTTCGGGTCCAAGATCGATTATGTAGTCAGAGGTCTTGACAACCTCCAGATTATGCTCAATTACTAAGACCGTGTTACCGGCTTCTACAAGTCTCTGTAGGACATTGAGCAACTTTTCAACATCGGCGTAGTGGAGGCCTGTCGTCGGCTCGTCCAGTATGTAAATGGTCTTGCCAGTGCTTCTCTTTGCGAGTTCTGCACTTAACTTGACTCTTTGTGCCTCGCCGCCGGAAAGGGTTGTTGCACTCTGTCCTAGGTTTATGTATCCTAGGCCGACATCAACTATTGTCTGCACTTTTCTTGAGATCTGTGGGATTGCTGAGAAAAATTCCAAGGCTTCCTCGACCGTCATCTCGAGAACGTCGGCGATTGATTTTCCCTTGTACTTGACTTCAAGGGTCTCCCTGCCATACCTTTTTCCTCTGCAGACTTGGCAGGGTACGTGAACATTAGGCAGGAAATGCATTTCTATGGTGATTGTTCCAGCTCCTTGACATGCTTCACATCTTCCTCCTCTAACGTTGAAGCTGAAACGCCCTAGTTTGTATCCTCTGACTCTTGAGTCTGGAAGCTTGGAGTACAGTTCTCTTATCGGAGTGAATACACCGATGTAGGTTGCTGGATTGCTTCGTGGGGTCCTGCCTATTGGTGACTGGTCAATGATTATGACTTTGTCAACATTCTCGATGCCAACAATCGCCCTGTGCGCGCCGGGCTTCTCTCTCGAATTCTGGAGTTTCTGGGCCAAGGTTTTGTACAGTACCTCGTTGAGGAAAGTGCTCTTTCCTGATCCTGATACTCCTGTGACGCAAGCGAAGGTTCCAAGAGGTATCGTTACATCGATATTCTTGAGATTGTTCTCAGATGCTCCAAGAAGGGTGAGATGTTTGCCGTTTCCAGACCGTCTTCTTGTCGGGATGGGAATCATCAGTTGATGGCTCAAGTACTTGCCGGTAAGGGACTGATTGTTCTTCATTATTTCTTCAGGTGTTCCAGTGGCCACAATCTGACCGCCATTTCTTCCTGCCCCAGGTCCAAGATCGATTACATAGTCTGACTCAATAATAGTCTCTTCATCATGTTCTACTACTAGTATTGTGTTTCCTAGATCTCTCATCTTGTGGAGTGTCTCGAGGAGCCGTCTGTTGTCTCTTTGATGTAGGCCTATGCTCGGTTCGTCAAGAACGTAGAGGACTCCTGTTAAACCTGAGCCTATCTGGGTTGCAAGC
>JAPKYM010000136.1 GCA_026394315.1 Candidatus Bathyarchaeota archaeon
TAACCTGCCTCATCAAGCCTCTTCGCCTTCCTGTCAAGGCCATCAACAGATCTGTCTTTCTCAGGGTCTGGCCAGTAGGGGTCGTTAATAATCTCGTCCAAATTGTCCATGTGTTCCAGTGGATAGGGAGTTGCAAACTCCAAGTAGGTCTCACCGGCTTTCCTGTGGAAGCCACATTCATCGATGTACGAATTATCAGGAAGGAGTTTCTGTGGTACGAAGGGTCTTGGGAACCTGATCGATACGGGTCTAAAGTCTATTCTGAATCTTCTATAGATCTTCTCATCTATGGGGGTTGTCCACCAGGACGTATAGTGGGTGCCGCCAGGCCAATAGTCGATCTCCTTGAAGAATATTGGTAGGTGCAAGAAGTGTTTTAGATTGAAGTATGATTGTTTCATCATGAAGGATAAGCATCCGCCAAGTTCAGCCGGGACTCGATCAGCCTCTTGGTGTTCAAGAATCTTCCATACACGTTCTCTCGGCGTGTAGCGCTCTCCAGGATAAATTATTGCCTTCTCTCCTCGTGATACTGTCTCCAAGGTGAAATCTCCAATTCGGCTAGCTCTACGTCCTGATTCATATAAAGCTTAATTGGTTTATGTTCACTATAGAGCTCCCGAGTTGGGTTGCATTTGATGAGGCTGGCTGCCGCCACCTTTGTCGGCTTGGCATTACTTTCGCTGACACTGATCTCAGTCAACATACAGCCAGGCCTCTCCAAGTCTGCAGATGAGGCCGCAAGTTTCTCAACCTTGGCTCTCTCACAAACGAAGATCTATGATGGTGAGAACGCATCACTGATATTCTCCGTGAAGAACCCAAATGCTTCGGAGACACTGTTTTACGTCAGAGTGTTAAAGCACGAACGGATTGTCTTTGACGGCAAATCAAGTCCATTCGAGTGCACAAAAGGCGAGGATCCTAAACAGATGACTGCGGGACTTGGAACCTGGACCGGCCCCGAGACATACACACTGACCATCGAACTTCATTCATCGCCATCTGATACCCTCCACGACAGCAAGCACCTCTCGCTTACAGTAGTAAAGCTGACTGCGCAAGAGATTGTCTCCTCGCCGTCCAAGATCGTTTGGGGGTTAAATGATACTTTACCACTCAAGGTGAATTTCACCAATACTGGAAACGATGATATGCGAGATGCCGTAGTGACTGTGATGAGTTCGGATCTGAGAATAAGTCCGCTCAGCAGCGGCAATCTGGGAAATATCGCAAGCGGAGAGACCAAGTCACCATCCTTCACCCTCAGCTCATTAAACAAAAAAGACACTAAACCTGGACTTTACAGTCTCAATCTGAGACTATCATTCAATGACTTCAGAGGTACAGCTCACCACCAAGATCAAGTCTTAGACTTTAATATTGAGAGAATGAAAACAAGAGTGCTCCTGTCATACAGCCCCTCCAATCCAAAATATGGAGACATCATCAAGTTCAGAGTCGAATTATCAGACCAGACTGGGAAGAAACTCGCTGGTGAATTCGTAACGTTTGATGTCGGATCAACGACTTCAAGAAATGAGACCGCACAATCAGGCATAGCAGCCTACACCTACCCAGCGGGATTTGATGCTGGAAATCAAAGCCTGAGAGCGAGCTACAGTGGCTCAGAATACTACACGGACGCATCAGAGAACTTCAATGTAAGAATCGAAGCACTCGCAACCGTGCTTTTTGTTGAACCGGCAAAGGTACTGAACGCAACGATCCCGGCTCCCTTCAACGTAACACTTCTTGACGAAAGATCAAAACCCGTGACCAACCAATCCCTGAAGTGCGCAGTAGTGGCACAATCGGCCAATTTCTTCCAGACCGCTGAAACCGACTCCCAAGGCAAGGCGAACTTTGTCTTGAATCTAAACAGCTCGGGGAATGCCCAAATCACAATTTCATTCGCGGGATCACGTAACTATCTAAAAGGCACCAACTCTACATCAGTTAGAATAGATCCCGCAAGTACGCGACTTACGTTGAAGGGCAATCCCAGTATCGTTCTCTCTGGAAACACCGTTGATCTCGAGATTCTACTAAGAGACCTGTTGAATAGACCTGTTAGGAACGCAACAGCGATAGTTCTTTCTGACAAGAAAGCAGTCGGATCATTTACCACAGATCCAAGAGGCCTCGCGAAGGCAAGGTTTTCCCTCGATCCAGCCTTAGTCTATAAGACAACGAAGGCTCAGGTGAGTTTTGGTGGAGACCAAAGGTTCGCCCCAAGCATTGCAGAAATCGAGATAGTCAGCATCAATCCGACGGCTCTGCTGATTCTTATTGCTACAGTTTTGGGCGGTGCAGCCTCACTTCTTGTTTTTGCCGTGCGATCGAAACGGACTGAAAAGAAAGACATCCAACCTTCAGCGACAAAACCTGTATTGAGACCACAGAAATTGGAGTCATATTCAGCAGAAAAGCTATCAACCATAGACGAGGAACTATATGACTACATTGTGAAGAACTCAGGGATAATATCGTGGAGCAAGGCATCTCAGGATCTCGGGTACACTGTGGAGCAGTTGAAGGCATCAGCTGAGAGGTTGAGGAAATCGGGTAGACTTACGCCAGACTAGCGGTGCGCGCATTCAGTAGTAGCGCGGTTGTGGAACAGAGAGGCCGTAACATTGTGAACAAAACATCATGTCGAGGTACTGTCTCCCGCAAGCCTTGCATATCCGACGGCCGCACCTGCCACAGATGTACATTGCGGGAAGTTCACGATGGTAGCTACAGTTACCCATGGACGGGATCTTCATCGAGACAGTTCTTCGCTCAGCAATATTTGGTGCTGGCGAAAGCTGAGGCGTGCCTGTAGGGGCGATCACCCTGACTGCCGGGCTAGGCTTCGGCGCAGCCTGTACCGATATTGTTGGTGTGACTGTTGAGGGGTATGTAGTTGAGGGCATAGGATACATTGAGCTGCCACAGTCGTAGCAGAACTTTGCCCTTTTGGGATTAGCTTTACCACATTTGGTGCAAGTAGGCATTCCTGTCCTTCTCCTAGGTCAATTTTGCGACGGCTTCACCATATTCTCCTGACTTTCTTTTAAGAGTAACTAGGAGGAAGTCTCCCCTCTTCACCACATCTTTACCAATTGAGTCTTCACTTAGCTTCGTCGTTAGCCCTCCTGACAACCTGAACAATTGGAAAACCTTTGAGGCTGGAAAGAGTCCTTTCAAGTATCTTTCTCGGCTTTCAGTCCTGCTGAATTCTTTCATAGGAATCTCGAGTCTCTTGACAGTCTCACTTGCCTCCCCGTGTTCTCCGCAAATCATGCAATTCTTGTTCTTCGTAAGCTGAAGAACCGAGTACTTGTTGTATCTTAGGTCCGCAATCCAGATCCCTTCTAGAGGCTTTCCTGTTTTCTCCGGCCATTTACCATCTCGCAAATACGCTTTGTACCCAAGTAGCACCTTTGCGGCTTCTTGAGTCTGGATTGATGAAACCAACGATATTGTTGTTGGCAAGGATGGGATCTTGGTTTCTTCAACTGGTGCGTCACACGGATTTCTTAATCCTACCAGTTTGCCGTATTGAGAACCGGATACAGGGCATAGTGGACATGGATTCTCTGGAGGTATGTATGATTGGACTCTGCACTGGTACCCTGCGATTCCGCTGTCTATCATGGGTATAAGATACCTTCTCGAGATGGATGACAGGAACACTCTGGAGGCGAAATTGTCGAGACCGCTGACTATAATATCTGAGTTCAAGAAGACGTCTGCAGGAAGTCTCTCAAGCCTTCCTTCGACCGCCGTGATGTCTAGGTAAGGGTATTTCAGGTGCAGCTTCTCAGCTAAAACCTTTGATTTGGGCTTGCCGAAATCCCTTCCGTCAAAAAAGAGCATGCGACTGAGATTTGAGATCTCGACTACATCATAGTCTACTATGGTGAGATGGTGGACTCCCAGCATGGCAAGGTTCTTTGCTGTCTCATTACCTATGGCGCCGGCTCCTGCTATCAGTACTCTCGAATTCGCCAGTCTGGCTTGACCTTCTTCACCCCAGAGGATCATCTGGCGTGACCAAAAGTAATCGACCTCTAGTTTCTTCGATCCAAGCTTGAGGCGGGAGAGCCGGGAGGTCTCTCTTAGAGGCCTTCCGTCCAATAGTAGTCTTGTGAGGGATCCTTCAAGGCTCAGCTTGGCGCAGATTACTTTCTTCAGTCTCGCTACGGTGATGTCGGGTGAAACATCAACCTCTATCTCTCTTACCGACGGGATTCTTGCAGAAACCTTCAATACTCGGCCTTCAGAATGTCAAGGCCTGGAAGGCCTGAGAATAGTAAACTTCACTATGTCTTTCTGATCAGGTTGCCTTGTAGCCGCTGGGATCGGTATGATGTTGAACCTAACTGTATCTGCTTCGGAGGCTCTCTTTGGCTTCTTATTCATCGTTGGAAAGCCGTATTCACTACAGATCTTAGCTGCTTCCAAGCATTTTGGATTGTTAAAGACGTTGTCTGGATTGGGGTCGGATAGCAGGTAGTACATTGAGTTTACTACAGAAATGAGTTTCAGATTTGGCTTCCAATTGTCACCTAGAGTAGATACACAAACGGCGCCCGGAACAGCCGTCACTATGTTGGGGTGTGAGATTTCTGTAAGCCAGGTCACCACAGGCGGCTTCACTGGATATTCTTCTGGCAATTCAAGTCGGAATCTCTGCCATTCGACGTATTCTGTGAAGGGCCAGATCTTTCTATCAGCTAGTTTCTTGACTTCACCTTTCTCGCATCTTAGCATGCCTTCATAGGTTGTTGGTGGATCATTCAGCGCTGTGACCGTCGGGAACTGATGGTTTAAAAAATCTTTTTCTTTGAGTAATTGGGGAATATTCAAAACTCAACCGCCGATTATGTTGTACGGCATAAGGGCCAATTGAGCATTCTCCGGGATTCCTGCTGCTCCTACTGTGATGCTGTCATCAAGTACGACTCCACCGTACATCAAGGACACTGTAGATTGGTCGATTCCAAAAGACACGCATACCTGTTGTTTGATCTCGCTGATAGTGTGATCCGGAAGAACCTCTATCTCTGCAAGCCCAGACTGAGGTCCGATCGGTGCTTGGATGAAGAGTTTCATAAGAGACACTCACCTCCAAACTGAGTTAGTGTCACAAACATAAGTCTTGTCATTATTATCAAGGCCTGACTACTAAT
>JAPKYM010000084.1 GCA_026394315.1 Candidatus Bathyarchaeota archaeon
TAAAGTAGACTGATCGTGCTAGCCTAGGCAACCTGAGTTCTGCCATTGAAGAACGCGGTGAATTGGAGCGTTAATGCTTATCCGATTCTCATGCCACTTTGCCTATTCGCAGTATCTCCTGAATGGTTGTGGGGTACTGTATTTGAATCTTGGATTAATCTTTAGCACCCCAACTTTTTTGTTTCCTGATGGAAAGAGGTGTTCTTCATAATGACAAATTATTACTCTTCCCTGTATTGACTTCCCTATTTCATCATTCAGGAATCGCACTTTTCTTTCATTAAGTGTATGAGATGATATTAACAATCCAAATGAAGATTTGAATATGTCTTGATATAGCCTTGCTTGAGCGATGTCTAGAAATCTAACGCCTCTGTCTTTCACTTCAACGGTGACGAGTTCTGGCTTGCTCGACGGTTTTCTCTTAACATATCCCATTATGTCGGGAGCTTTTTCTTCAGCACTCAACATAACGAATGTGTCATCGTCAAACACTTGTTGCAGAAGGGGAGAGATTTCCTGTTTGCGGTTATCTCTAGATACGGATTGTCTGGTTCGCTGGGTCGAGATTGGTAGAGTGGTTTTGATTGGATGTAGCCTGAGAAAGCAATTCTCAGAGATTCCATTATCGGTTGGTAGAGGCTTTCTTCTCCAGATTCAGAAGAGTCGGCCATAAAGAACTGTCTCTCGAAGCCCAGTCGATCTGTCCAACTAAATAAGCCGTTTGACCCGAAGAGACCCCAGGCTCAACTCAATCCAAAATGAACACCATACTGGTCAGGCGCGTGATCGTCGTTGTTCGACGGAAAAAAAGGTGACCAAGCCTGTGTGCCGAAAAGATGTGTGCTGAGACCCTACTGAAATACAAGAAACTATACCCTCGACAATAGCGCGCGCTACAACTGGTAGTCTGGTTTTGTGACTGACTAGTCCTTAGGTACTGATCTGGCTATCGTAGCCAGGGAGAGGACCTTTATCGTTGGCTTGCAGGAAGCTCTAAGGAGAACAGGAAGCATTGAGGAAAGTCATAGCCAGACAACAGCACGAATGCCAGAAGTGCAAGGACGTCATCGAGGCTGGAGAAGTCGCCGTCCAGGGAAACTTCAGACAGTTCTGGCACGAGAGATGCGTTCCCCCCGACAGATGGAAGAGAGGAATCAGGACGACCGTCACGTCCCAGAAGGTGAAAGGGTGACTAGCATGGGCTTTGAAGACGAGGAATGGAACGAAGGAGAGCCCAGCGACGAAGATGACGAGGAAGAGGACGAGTCAGAGGATCTCGGGATCGACTACTAGCGCGCCTTGAGTCATGGGTCTTGCCCCCGATGCTGCCTCCCAATTGTCTTAGCATAGCGCGCGTCCGTAAAGGCCTATGCCCTGTGGCCTGTCATTTGGTTCCTGGGCGGGTATTTGGCTGTCCATCAAAAAGGAGGCGAGACAGTCCGCATTCTCGATGGCTACAGTTGCTCCACGTTCTCGTGCTCGTCTATTAGGATGACCTAGGAGCTAGCGCGCGCTGAATGGGGGGAGGAGGAGCAGCGTGAGCCGACGCCTCTGCCGCCTCATATGTGGGTGGTATTACGTTTGAAATACCTAATATCTTGTGTTATGGATTAGCGTACAATAGGTTGTTCTACAGGTCTTTCGTATCGTATCTGGGAATCAATTTGTTGTATAGTCATGTCAGATAGAGGTGAAAGTAATGGGTTATGAAAGACGTCCAATGGGTCCAAGGGAAATGACTAAAGCAGTCTGTTCCGATTGTGGAAAGGAGTGCGAGGTTCCCTTCAAGCCTACCGAAGGACGACCAGTATATTGTAGAGAATGCTATCCAAAGCACCGACGATTCTAGTCAGATAATTTCTGCAGGATAGTTTACCAAATTCTCTTTTTCTTATCAACAATTTTTTTTGCTTCTGCTTAGCTAGCTAGAAAGTGGGAGAGGCGTCATCGAGGATGCCCACTCATGTTGCCTCCCACTTCTTTTTAGCGCGGCG
>JAPKYM010000123.1 GCA_026394315.1 Candidatus Bathyarchaeota archaeon
TGGAAGTGACAATGCGGCACCGTTTGGCCAGCAACTTCTCCAGCGTTTGCCCCGAAGTTGAAACCTTCCACCGTTCGGTCTCTAGCAACTATTGTTGCTCGCATCTCGTAGAGAAGCTTGTGAACCGCATTAAGTTCTGATTGATACATCTCGAACAGATTCGAAAGATGTCGCTTAGGTATTATTAGTGTGTGGAATTGAGTCACAGGATACTTGTCATATATAGCGAAGGCAAGCGCATTCTCCATTATGCTCTTTCTTGCCTCAATCCCGCAGAACGGACAACCTTTCCTGCGGTTCTTGAAAGTCTCTTTTAAAGCGTGAAAATCGGTACTATCTGTGTCACGCTTCTGAGCATTACACGTGTAACATAGCGCTTGCAGGTTTGTCAAATCATTTGATCCCCCTTTGTTGCGAGGCACAATGTGGTCAACTTCCAAGGCCTTCTTTTCAACCGATACCCCACAGGCTTCACAACGTCCTCCTGCCCGCTTCAATACCTCGTATCGAAGAGATCCAGGAACGTACCCTACTTTACGTCGGTGTTCCCACGGGTCAAGTGAACGAGCTTCAAGGAACAGACGAAGCTTCTCATTGCAGAGTTCTACAAGTTCGGTGCGTTCATTATCGGTCAACTCGCTGAAGCTAGGAATCAACTTGTATTCGCTTCCGTGTCGCTGAACAATATGTCGGCGCGCCAACACATTACCAGGCACTTGCTTTGTGATCTTCTCATAGTACTCGAGTTGACTACGGTCTCCTCTTAGAAACTCTTGAGCGATTTCACGGACTGTCGCCTTTCCTCCATTCTGCAGAATCGTTCTCAGCATTACTGGTTGGTAGATGTGCTGCATTTGCATTTGATTCTGCAAGAAATACTTCAACTGTTCGTAGGCTGTTGTCATTTGGCCGAAGATCCCTTCCTCAGAAAACCTTGCGTATTATTCTATCTTATCTCTTTATTCCAAGTTGTGTCGGGCGCAGAGTATCTGAATGTTCTCTGCTACTAGCGAAGATACTCCTCTCGAGAAGGAATTACCTAAGAGTGTAGGTTGTCTGGGCTGCCACACCTAACACATCTTTCCTTATCACGTTTCCAGACTTCCAACTTTACATAAGCAGGTATCAGACGGTTATGGCCCAAATCCTGCAATTGAGGAGTCAAAGGGGCTACGCGCGCGACCTCTGACGCCAAACCTAAGAGGCTGATTTCTAAGCATAATTCAATGGTAGCTCAGGCCAGACCAATCGGTCATCTTAGGTCAAGATAAGTCTGTTATAATCTCTCTTAGGAACTCTCGCAGTTCTCTCAAGAATCTATAGAACCCATTTTCATCTAAGTTTTGAAGTAATAGTCCTCTCTCCTCCCCCCATGTGAAAGCGTCTTCTGACAAGACTATGTTCTTCTTCTTTGCGAAACTGTTTCTATACTTCTGATAGCGCGAAAGCATGAACTGCGTCTTGCCTACGACACAGTCATGTATGTCCTGTAACTTGATGCCATACATCTGGCAGATTTGGTAAACGTCCAAGAAGTCACGGGCCTTTACGCTCTCCCTTGTTAGAATCGCTCTCACTTTTTCACACAGTATCTCAGTTACTGGATAGGCATCGAAGACTATTCGTTGTAAGTACTCTTCATACTCTGGGAACAGTTCATTGAGTTTTTCATGCTGCTTGTCAAGCAGGCTTTTCAGTTCAATCTTCTGCGGATCAGAATACAACCTCTCAACGAAAGTTGTCTGAACTTTTACGAAACTCCTATGATCCAATATTTCTGATCGATACCAAATCTTGAATGTGCAGGTCTTGTTTCCCCCTCCCAACTCGACATAGGTTTTGTTGTGTTTTTCACATTTGAAATCTAACCCTCGTTTGACTGCTATGTCCGTGAGGATAACTCCGAGTTTGTCGATAGTTCTTGACAAATAACGTCTAATCTCTTTCTGAGACTTGCCCTTGAAAACCTCCTGTTGCTTCCATGTGAAGTCTATGTCCTCAGAGAACCTGAAATAGCCTAGGTAACACTTTATCAGGCATGTTCCACCTTTGAACGCGAAGTTTTCGGAGAAGAACTCGTTCTTGGAGAGATCGAGAAGGATCTGATGCAGAATGAGATCTTTCTCTACTAAATCTGCTCTCTTGATCTTTTGGATACTACTGACCTCGTTCGCGAAGTCTCTTCTCATCCAACAGCCTCTCTTGCGACATCTCCAACGGTCTTAGGATATCCTTTCGCATATCTTATGATCTTCTTCTTTGAGAGGCTCCTTGCCCATTCTGCGACATCCAAAACTATCTTTTCCCTCGGAATCGCCTTGTACCTCCAGAGGTAGATGAAGTCCAGTATGGTCTTCTCAGGATCAGAGTATCTTAGTCCATCTACGACTAGGCCGAATCTCAAGAGCCTAGATGCAAGTTTCACAAATTTGAATTTGTGGCCTGCTATGTTTACAGGCTTTGAGCGAAACATTTTGTCATTAATAACATATTCAACGGCGAAATGTTCATGCGTCATATTGTTG
>JAPKYM010000214.1 GCA_026394315.1 Candidatus Bathyarchaeota archaeon
TGGCATAACTCGTCGATATGGAATGCTAATCTTCGGATTGACAGCAACTGGCAAAACTACACATACGTGTCACAATCATGGCCTGAATGAAAAAGGAGAAGGTATAGAGATTATTCAAGATGATGTAGTATTTCTTAAGCCAGACTGTTCCGCATTAGGCACAGAGAAAGGATTCTACCTTAAGACAGAGGGAGTAACACCTCAGATTCAACCTCTGATCTATAATGCAGTCACAAAATCTGACGCGATTTTCGAAAACGTAATGGTTGACTACTTAGGGAATGTCTACTTCGGAGATGAAACACTAACAGGGAACGCGCGTGGCATTATGCAGAGAGATGACTTCGGCGAATACAAGAGTTCTACCATAAATCTTCCGCCTGTAGATGAGCTTGATGGACTTATCATCGTGTTCATAACACGTCGTAACACAGTGGTTCCAATCGCCTCGAAACTCACCATAGAACAAGCGGCTGCCGCCTTCATGCTTGGTGAATCCATAGAAACTTCAGGAAGTGACCCTCGAAGGGCAGGCGAATCTGTACGCGAGGTGGGAACGAATCCCTTCATTATTGGTGATGAAGCGGAAGAGGGAAATCGCTTCTATAAGTTCATCAAAGCTTATGAAGACAAAATTCAACTCTACCAGCTCAACACTGGCGGGGTGGGGGAGATAATCCTCAGGGCTGAAGATGGAAGTAAGGTAGTCAAACAGAAAGTCCTCCGGGTCGAGATACCTGAGATGGCAGCAACAATCCGAAGCATCGTGAGAGGAGATATTGAATGGACTGATGACCCTTACTTTGGAACGAAGATACCGTCTAAGGTGCCAGGAGTAGATATGAAGAAATTCGATTTTGGAAGGTATTATTCCGCAGATCAGATTGCTCACTATGTTCAGTCGCTCAAGAAAGAAAGAATTGAGTATCTCTCGCGATTCCCAAGACTCCACCAAAATATTATTGCCGCTGTCAATTCCTAAGTGAAAATGAGTTCTGTTGGAACCATGATCAAGGCCCGCAGCTTAGTATACTACTCATCAGCGTAACAGACAGTCTCAGTACCAAGAGTTTTCTCCAATGACTAGATAGTCATTGGCTTCCACTCTTTTCGTAGCCAACAAATAGAAAAGCCAGAACTATTGTCACAATTCCCAGGAGTATTATTCCCAACTGCAGTAGTTCGTAGTATTCGTCGATACCCATGGCATTAGCCTTCTCTTTTCTCCGAATGTTATTGGTACTATCTTTAAAAACATGACTAAACCCGTGCTATTTTACTGTTCTCTTCCATTTCTTGGTTACTTTTCCGTAGTCTCGATCACGATGATCTTCTTTTTCGAACTCATTTAGAGCCAAAGCAATTCTCTGCGCTATGATATGGTAGCATAATTGCTTCTCTGAATTCATTACTCTGAAGTAGTAGTCGTCGCAACTGCAGAAGTCTGTGTGAGGCATAACTTGGTACGACGATTTTCTTCCTGTAACCTCCCAGATAACACGGCCGCTTGGTTTGAAGAGGTAACGTTTCACTGCACCATTCCTAACCAGGGTGAATGCCTTTTGAAATCTCTCTCGAAGGGACCTCTCCATTATTTTGAAGAGTTTGTCTTCCAGTGAATGCTTTACCCCCATCTCTTTGCATATTTGTGCGATTAGTTTTGCCTCATTCTTTTCTTGTGTGTCCAAATCTCACACCATGTGAGTTTCCCATGTTCAACCCACAGAATCTTTGACTTCGTTTCATATGGTTTATCAGATCGGTTACAGAGTCTAATTTGGCTATCGGGGGAGAATCAACTTCATAGATCTCCATCCCATCGTACCTCATCCAGCCTTGTTCTTGCGGAGAAGATCAGACAAGGTGCTGATACTCGGGGATCTGCATATTGGTTGGGAGAGCTCTCTTAAAGAACAGGGCATTCACATACCGTCGCAGACTCCTAGACTGCTTGAGAAGATCAAGAAGCTAATTGATTTGGTCTGTCCTACGCGTATCATTTTGGTTGGTGACGTTAAACATAACGTTGCAAAAGTCGGATTTGCAGAGTGGGATGATGTACCAAGCTTTTTTGAGATCCTCTTAGAACATGTGCATGAAATCTCCGTAGTTCCTGGGAATCATGACGGTAACTTGAGGACACTGATGCCGAAAGCCGTGGATATCTTGCCAGCGTCCGGATTGACTATGGATAATGATGTTGGAATCATTCATGGTCATGCATGACCCGAACCGAAAGTACTGGGATGCAGCACGATTGTCATGGGGCACCTCCATCCCATAATATCTTTGACAGATTCACTCGGAATATTATCCACTCACCAAGTTTGGCTCAGATCGGAGTCTGCCGGCGAGATTCTCGCTCAGGGCCTTTTGAAGCATTTGAGAGTAAGAAAAACAGATGATACAAGAGGAATTATGAAGGAGCGCTTTGGCGTGAATCTGACAAATCCGCGCTGCATATTCCTTCCTTCATTCAACGATCTCCTGGGAGGCCAAATAATGAACAGAAGTCTGAAGCACTCGCCCTCTGAAAGACAGTATCTAGGTCCTTTACTGAGGTCAGGCGGAATCAGGATGCAAGACGGAGATGTCTATCTGCTCGACGGATCGTATTTGGGCAAATTATGGTTTCTGCAATCGCTCTCCTGAGCTTATATACAAAAACATGTAAATTTCCTCTAGATTGATGTACTATTCCTTGTCTAGAACAAATATAAGATGCGGCTGGAACCAAGTAGTAGTTTGAAATGGAACTGACCAGAGGCCATCAGTCTGTTCATCTATCCGAAGGATGAAAACATAAGCCAAGAGAATACTTCTATGATGCAGTTTGCAGTTCTCGGAGGCTAGTTGAGATGCCCCAATTCACTATTGAAGTGATTATTGAGAACAAGAAGATGGCAAGAGACCCTGAGGGCGAGACCATAGCCAAGGAATTGATCACTAGGGGCGGATTCTCAAAAGTGAAGAGCGTTAGGGCAGGCAAATATCTCCGTCTGGTAGTGGAAGCAGACAACGAAGTTCAGGCACAGCAGATCGTTACAGACATGGCAAATACCCTCCGAATATTCAATCCTGTAGTCCACACATGCAGCATCCGCATAAAGAGTGAGGCAGAGTGAAGGTCGCAGTAATACAATTTCCAGGCTCCAACTGTGACCTCGACATCTTTCACGTTCTCAGGAACGTTCTCCACGTAGAAACGAACTTGGTTTGGCACAAGAATTTCAACGGCACAGACTATGACTCTGCAGTCTTGCCGGGAGGCTTCTCCTACGGAGACTATCTCAGAGCTGGAATAATTGCGGCTCACAGTCCAGCCATGAAGCATATCAAGGAAATGGCAAAGGAAGGGAAGCCAATAGTAGGAATATGCAACGGATTTCAAATACTAATAGAGTCAGGACTACTGCCTGGTGCACTGTTGAGGAACCAAGGTACAGCGTTTATCTGTAAATGGGTCAAAATTAGGAACGAAACGAGCAATACTCCCTTCACAAAAACCATCCGAAAAGGGGCTATCCTTGACATTCCAATAGCACATGCTGAAGGAAGATACGTCAACGAACATGATGGAATACGCGAGCTGAACGAAAATGAGCAGATAGTCTTCAGATACGTGGATAACCAAGGTAAGACATCAGAGAATTCAAATCCAAATGGCTCTATGGATTCGATAGCAGGAATCTGCAGCCTAGAAAGAAACATTCTCGGTCTTATGCCTCATCCTGAACGCGCCTCTGAAACCATATTAAGTCCTTTTTCTGGCTCCGATGGCCTTAGAATTCTGTCCTCACTTGCTCAAATCTGAGGCCCCAACTTTGAACCTCACAAAATCGCTGAAGGTAAACCTGACTTCCGAGGAACTTGCCGAAGCTAGGAGAAGACTGGGGAGAGAACCGAACGAAACAGAGCTCGGCATGATTGATATAATGTGGTCTGAGCACTGTTCTTATAAGAGCAGCAGGCAGGCTCTGCGAACGCTTCCAAAAACCGGCAAAAGGGTAGTTGTTGGCCCTGGATATGACTCGGGCGTAGTTGACATAGACGACGGTGATGTTATTGCATTCAAGATTGAGAGTCATAATCATCCGTCAGCAATAGAACCCTACAATGGTGCCGCAACAGGCATCGGTGGAATAATCAGGGACATTCTATGCATGAACTGCAGACCTATAGCCCTCTTAGACTCCTTACGTTTTGGGAATCTGGAGAGCGGTAACAGTAAGTGGCTCTTTCAGAACGTCGTAAGAGGGATAGCTGACTATGGTAACTGCACTGGCATTCCAACAGTAGCTGGTGAGATCGAATTTGACAAGAGTTTTGAACCTAACTGCTTGGTGAATGTAGCATGCGTTGGCCATGGAAAAGCCAAAGATCTTGTTCTTGGAAGAATGGATCGACCAAGAGATATTATTGTCCTTGTTGGCGGAGCAACGGGCAGAGACGGTATACACGGCGTAACATTTGCTTCAAGAGTCATTAGTGAAGAGTCAGAGCTAGATAGGCCAGCAGTTCAGATTGGCGATCCGTTCACTAAGAAGCTAGTGATAGAAGCAACCTTGGAAGCTCTAAGAACGAGAAAAGTCACAGCGGTGAAAGACTTGGGGGGCGGAGGCTTAACATGCGCTTTATCAGAGATGTCAAATAAAGGAGGAAAGGGTGTCGAAATCAAACTTGATGCAATCCATGTAAGAGAAGAAGATATGACTCCATACGAACTCCTGCTGTCCGAATCTCAAGAGAGAATGCTATTCACAGTAGACCCCAAAGGTCAAGATGAAGTACTTCAAGTACTGGATAAATGGAATCTTCCTTACTCAGTAATAGGAAGGGTAACAGATACAGAACACTTGATTGCTAAATACATGGATAAAGTAATCGTAGATGTTCCATCAAAACTATTGACCAATTCGCCGCTGGCAAGGAGGACTGCAAAGAAACCAAAGGCAGAATCTAATGCACAAACACCCAGGTTCACAAATCCGCTAAACTTGTCCGATACAATACTTGAGATGTTGTCTGATCCTAATGTGGCCACCAAGGAAGCAGTGTACAGACAGTACGATCACGAAGTTGGGGCAAGAACTGTACTGAAACCTGGAGATGCAGATGCAGCTGTCCTTAGAATAATGGGAACAGTCAAAGCCATCGCAGTGAAGGTTGATTGTAATAGC
>JAPKYM010000175.1 GCA_026394315.1 Candidatus Bathyarchaeota archaeon
TGCGGCCGCCGGGATTTGAATTCCCGGGTCACAGTGTAGTGACCTCCCGGGTCACCGGCGGTCTGCAGACATTTGGCAGGCCGATGTCTTAGACCAAGCTGGACTACGGCCGCGCGGGATCTATACGACCAATAAGGGTACATCAAAGGCTATATCAATCTTGAGAAAGTCGTTCGCAACTAGTATCTGAGTCCGGAATTAGCGCAAATAGAAAAGAAAAGTTACCAGAGTTCTAACGAACAGACTCTTGGCACGCCCCCATCCATCCTCCGTTAGCACTTATGAAACGTGCCCTAGACAAAACAGTTGAGATAACAAGGTCTCGACTAGCGCGCTGATGCCACTCTCGATCTTCAAAAAGATACCCCACTACTGGTAAAAGAAAAAAGATAGGGGTTTTGGATAATCAGGCTGTGAAGCTTGAAGAAATAAGCAGCTTGACTCCACTTATAAAATTCGCAAGCACCCCGAAGCCTAGTGCTCCAAGTATGAACACGATGACTGCTAGGGCAATTATCGCTGCGACAGCTATGATTATCGCGTGGAGCCAGCCTGTATCGAAGAAGTGTCTTATCAGCCAAAGCAATACTATCAGGGTTACTATGATGCCGACGATGCCGTGAATGAACATTCCCAAGATGGCGTTGATGATTACCCCTAGAGCGACTATCCATATGGCGTCTGTGAACTTCGCCTTCTGACCTCCAACCAACGCGCGACCGACGAGCCATAGAATCGGAGATACAATGATTGCGCTGACGATTATTTCTATTAACAGACTGGTCAGATTCGAAGCCATGGTTGCTCGGAATATCGTATGTCTGTTCTGCAAATATAAGACTTGCATTCTATAGCGCGCGCTATCACAAATCGTGGGATTGTCTTATCGCAAGCTACAGACTCAAATGAATAGAAACGTGATTCCACTGAAACAATTCCGGGCCAGCAGTACGAGACTCTCTCTATGGACCTTGGATATTGTTGAATCTACTCAAGAAGTCGCTTCTTGGCTTTGATCCCTTAATTTCTTCTCCCCAGCTCTGACTTCTATTTCAAGCCAGTTATCTTGAGGTGGGAATGGACAGCTGTAATCGTCACTGTATGCACAATAGGGGTTGTAGGCGCTGTTAAAGTCCACTAGAAAGATGTCATCCTTCAATTCCTCTGAGTCAAGATATCTTGCAGCCGCGTAAGACTCCTTGCCTGAAGTTGCGTCTCTGAAGGGAATGAAGAGCTGCTCTTTCTCACCTTCCTGCTGCGAGGTCTGAATAGCCTTGAAGGTTTGGAGCGTTTGCGGCTTTCCGCCTATGGTGAATCGGACAAAGCCCACTTTCAGGTAGTTTCGCTCCTGTCCCGTACTGGTCATCATTCCTATTGTTGCGGGGTTTGGATATCGGTTGAGTTTGCAGAGGAACCTGTAGGATGGGTTAACTGGGAGGTACTTGAGGCCCTCGAATGCCTCTTTTGCATCTTGTGGAATGGGTGATTGAGGATGATATTTGAAGAGATTATCCTTTTCTTCACGCATGCGCAGTATTATTTCAACTTCCTGTTTTGTCATCTTTCCAACGGGTTGGCTGGTTGGTTCGCCTTCGATTGGGGCACCGCATTCGTCACAGTACTTTGCAATTGCACGCAGTTGCGCACCACAGTTGGGGCAGGCTCTAGAGGAACTCATACGTCATCAAGACTATTCTTGAGATTCTTGATGGTTAAGGTTTGCCCCCAGTAGCACGCTGAGTTCATTATGTGATCAACGCGCGCTGGAATCAAATGCTCAGAAACATCTGGAGAGGTGGTGCCGAGGGCCGGATTATCCCAGACTCATCTGTTTTGAACCGGCGACAGCCCGGTCTTCAGCTTCACCCGCATTTTGCGTCGGGTGCTCTCCTTAGTCTCCACGAAGGCGGATCAGGCTGAGCTACCTCGGCACACCCTCTAGAGCAAATGCAAAGAATGACTTAAGACTTTCCCAGAGAGTAACCGAAGTCCCGCACGCAGCAGTGCTGACGGTTCCATTCGAATCGCTGGGGCATTGCCTTTCTGTGACCACTATGTTGGGTGAGACGATCTAGAGTGTTTGAAAGGATAGTAATGTTAACTATAGACTTCCAAAAACCTATTTAGGTTCGAATCATCTCTTTGCTTCGTGTTGGGCCGGTAGTTCAGTTTGGTATGCTTCAGAGGCCAACGAACGCCCGCTTGGCATATTAACTGATCCAATATGTGGGAGGTCGCGGGTTCAAATCCCGCCCGGTCCACTCAATTCTTTATCCGGGTCCTTTTTTAGCGCGCACACACCAAAAGCGTTAATAATTTGATTTGAGCATAGCCCTCCCCCTAAGTGTGAGTGCCTACATGCCCGACGAACCTTTGTTATGTGATAGGCTAACGTGCTCTACTTCTGGTTCGT
>JAPKYM010000064.1 GCA_026394315.1 Candidatus Bathyarchaeota archaeon
AAGTATCAGCTAGTCGGCAGGAATACCGCAGTCAAGAAGTGCCGATGGCTTCACAAGAGCTTGGTGGAAGGAAGGAGATGTTACAAAGCGAAGTTCTACGGAATAAAGTCACACCGATTCCTCCAGATGACCCCGTCGACAATCTGGTGCACACAGAGATGTCTCTACTGCTGGCGAATCCAAAAGGATGAATCCGATTTCTCATCCAACATGCCCACCAGATCGGCCTGGGATGATCCATCAAAGATCGTGGATTATTCACTGAAAGCTCAGAGGAAGATTCTGAGCGGGTACAACGGTCAAGTTCTCAACGGAAGAGTAGATCCCAAGATCTATAGAGAGGCCTTGGAGCCCAAGCATGCGGCAATAAGCCTCACAGGCGAACCAACGCTATATCCTCAACTTGATGAACTCATTTCAGAGTTCCACAGTCATGGACTAACAACTTTTCTGGTTACCAACGGAACAAGACCTGAAGTCCTGAAGAGGCTGTCCGAGGAGCCTACACAACTCTACATTTCACTCTCGGCACCTTCATTCGAGAAATACAAGGAGATCTGCCGGCCCTATTCGTCAAGATTGTGGCAGAGACTCATGGAGACTCTGGAACTGGTTAAGAGCTTCAGATGTCCTACTGCTTTAAGGATCACTCTTGTAAAAGGTCTCAACCTTCAAAACCCACAAGGATACGCGAAGTTGATCTCTAGAGCTGAACCAACTTACGTTGAACCCAAGTCCTACATATATGTGGGTGACTCAAGGAAGAGACTGGAGTTTGCGAATATGCCCAGTCATGATGAGATCCGTGAGTTCTCCTCAACTCTCTCTGAGTTGACAGGCTACAGGATGATCGATGAGTCTATTGAGAGTAGGGTTGTGCTGTTAAGTAGACTAGAAAAGCCGATAAAGGTATCTTCAGACTGAGTATTGGTCAGGGAGTGTATTTGTTGCTGCGAAAGGCGGACATCAAAGTCATCCAGAAGAATCTTGCTGAATTGGATGCGGCAAGGGATGGCGTCTTTGAGGTCTCTAGAATGGCGATTAGATCTGCTGGGCGCGCGATAGTTGAGCTTCATAGAGGAGACTTTGCGAAAGCCAGTGAACAGATAGCAAGTGCTGAAGCAGCTCTCAGAGATCTTGAGAAGACAGTAAGAAAGAGGGAAGAGCTAAAGTATATGGGGAATGTGGGTGTGGCCTATCAGGAATACGCGGAGGCCAAGCTTCTCTACTACATGATGAAGGAAGAGAGGATACTATCAATTGATGAGGTTGGGGTCGAGACCGAGTCATACCTGCTTGGTCTTCTGGACTTTATTGGGGAGCTTCGCAGGATGTGCTTGAATCATTTGAGGGCGGGTCAGGTTTCGAAGGCTGAGTACTCATTGGAGGCCATGGAAGGGATCTATGAAGACCTTTATTCAATCGATCATACGGCGATAATACCCAACTTCAGACACAAGATGGACATCGCCCGCAAGATCATTGAGACAACAAGGGGCGATGTTGTAACTGATGTCAGAAGGCTCTCACTGGAGAACGCTCTGAGAGACTTTGAGAAGAAGATCAATATTCCGCCTTAGGCAATCACGCACACTGCTGTCTCAGACCTCTCTTTACAGAGTTAGCCAGCGTATGAGCAAGATGAAGAGGCTCGGGCAACCTGTGGTCACGCAAACAATGGATAGTGATTCTTGCTGCTGACTTGACGTTAAGCATATGTCCGGGTGATACGTAGATCGGCTTTCCCTCTTTCGG
>JAPKYM010000124.1 GCA_026394315.1 Candidatus Bathyarchaeota archaeon
TATCGTGGATGAAATCAGTGTCGATTTTCTTCCCTAGATGCTCAAGTGACTTCCTGAGGGCTACCTCCTCCTGAGGCAACTTCGAAAGCATGTACTCAATAGGTGGATGAGTGGGATCTATTACTCTGACGCCAAAAGATAGACCACAGATACAACCACTATCACCCGTATCCTGTGTTGAGAGGAAAATTCCGTGCATCTTCAAGTTACCTCCGGCCCTTTTAGAGGCCAGTACATAGTCCATAATCTTCGACAAAAAATAGTGTACAAGCTCGCTGCCCGTGAGTAGTGATTCTCTCTTCTTACATTCGATTACAAAAAGAGCATTATGAAAATAAAATGAAACATCAAATTGATATGTCAAACCCGATATTGTAGGCAGTTGAAGAGTCAAACGCGGAGGGTTAGCTTTCAAGCCCTCAAGATTCTCATGGAGGTAAACAAGTCTGGCTGTCTGCTCTTCAAATTCATGACCCCCAGAAATCTTATTCTCGTACCCTGATGCAGAAGATTTGACAGTTAATTCATACAGGGAGCACATAAGTGTGTCGAGCATATCGCTCCCTGATTAATCATGACGATCTAGATCTTATGACTTTCGGTTCGCGCGCGCTAAAGTCGAATTAGAATAGGCTTCTTACGCGAGTATGCTGGCAGTGCGTACTGTGGCCAAGCATCTAAGGTGATAGTTACTGGTCAACCTCAAGTTCTATGGTGGAGCGTGTGCTCAGTGCATTCTAGGTAAGTTGATGGTTTGAAGCATCATAAGTCTGTCCTTGTTGAACAATGGTCACATTTTCATGTATCTTCTTGAAGAGTCCTGGTTTCTCTGTGTGTATTGGGATTAGAGTCTTAGAGTTGATTGTCTGGCTTATGGATTTGAGGTCGGAAGCGCCTGCATGTCCAGAAGCATGAAAATGATACTTCTTAAGCCTGAAGAAGTCAAGCCAATTATTGAGTCTTCCCACATCAATCTGTTGTTCTTCATTGTGTGGTTCAGATGTGGATTCAATGTAGATGCTTCCGTTTCTAGGTCGCATGTCTATCAGTTCGTTGATGTCAAAGAAGCTCATGCAGGCTATCACTTTGTCTTGGTGTTCCCTAACATAGTCGGCTCTAACAGCATTTGGAAAAGAAAGAAATTCCCTTTCCCACCTATCGTAGTCGGTATCGTTGTATGTTCCACTGTCTTTCCTGTCCACATAGATCAATATTGATTCATCGTTGAGTGAAGGCAAAATGTTTCGAAGTGACTGAACCTTACCAAGTTCTCTAATCAGATACGCATCTTGTTTGGTAACCAATAACTGTCTCTCAAGTTGCTCTGCGATCTGGAGGAACGTAACAAAACGGAAGATATCTCGAGGAGCGAAGTCAGCTACAATCAGCTGTTTACATTTCTTTGCGACACTAAGTGATCTCTTCTTAACATCTTCTTCCGAATCGGATTTTTTGTATTCTATGCGAGTGCCTTCACACAGAAGCAAGTCGGGCTCATAATTCGCAATACTGTCTATGGATTGTTGAGTGTCAGCACCGAATGGCCCATGTAGTCTAAGATCTCCCGTATATGCTAAAGAAGTGTCGGAACACTCGAGCAGATAGGCGGTTGCTCCTGCTACTGAGTGGTCCACGGGAAAGGAACGGACTTTTATTGATCCCACTTCGAATTCATGTCCGGGCGTAAATGTCTTGAATTCTCTGAAAATGGGAGGGGTTCTAAGATTCAGAACAGGACGAGGCTTGAAGTTGTAGACCTCAGTTTCAATACTTCTTTTGCCTGATTCCATTAGGACTTTGGCGTAGAGTCTTGTGATTTCGCTAGAGTATATCCGGACCACTTCACCAAGTATTTTTGTGGCAGATGAGCCATCTTTCTAACGGCATCAGGAGCACCTTTTCTTATGTAATTAGCTAGTTCATTCTTCTCAAACGGTTTTTCCCTATTCGTCAAGTACTCATCTAGTATTCGGCTCAGTACTTCTCTCATTCTTCAATTACCCTTGCGTAACGCACACTATACATTGACAACATTACAGGTTATCTAAATTACCCCAAGGAGGAGCATGCGCGCGCCTCAACAAAGTCGAAGAGGGTGTTGTCCATGTCGAGGATAACTGCCTTCAGTCTTACTGTGCTATTCCTAGTTCTAGCAGTCTTCTGCATGTCTTGAGATCCCTTGAGAACTCGTTGTATGCGTTTTCATCCATGAATCGCAATTTGAGGTCTTTGAGATCCTTTTTCCCCTTGAACTCACCAAAAGCAACGACCGAGTTTACTTTGATGAATCCAAGGACGCCAGCCAGATTGAAGAGGAGTGCACTCATCTGTTTTGCGGTTACGTTTCCAATGTTGGAATCAATCTCGTTGGGAACTTTCAGGTAGAAGTAGTTGAGGCCCTCCATTTCGCATAAATCGATCATGGAGTCGTCCCCGCTAAGCATTATGACAGTTGCATTCGTTTCCTTACTGAACTTCCCTAGCGTCTTTGCGATCACTCGATCATTTTCTTCCGTGTTCTCGGTGCTCTTATCGCATGACTCTATTTCTGTTGCATGCTGCCTTACGAACTGATACTCTGTTTTTGCAAGATACGCTGCCTTTCTCGATTTCTTAGTCCTTCGATTGACAAGTTCATCAATTAGTTGTTTATTGTATTGGGTTGTGTTTTTCATCGCCGTGATCTCTTCTGGCGTATATTTGTGATTCAGTGATGATTCTATCTCGTTGCGAATTGTGTCGACAAGTATGACGTCTCTTGTGTCAACCAGTCTTGAATTGGAAAAGAATCCGTGGTAAAGGATGTTCGTGTCAGGGCTGAACTGCAATCGCTTTCCAAATCCACGTTGTGAGTTGATACTCTCCTTCAGTTCTTTGAGGTTACTGAATCTGACTACGTCGCCGCTGATCAGGCATTCAACGATATCGCGGTAGAGTGGCATCTCTGATGGTCGAGAGCTTGAGTTTGATGCTGTTTCCAGACTGTTCCTACTACAGGTCAAGCTCAACGAGTATCCTTCACCGCTGCGTTGGCATTTGAACAATTGCGCATTGGTAGTTGGATACGTTATCTCCACGGGGTCGTCAAGCATGTTAAGCAGGATTACAAGCTCTGCTTCTCTCACGATCTCGTCGATCATCCTCTCTACGACACCTTCGCGCATTCCATGAAGTCTTTTAGATGCTGGATC
>JAPKYM010000065.1 GCA_026394315.1 Candidatus Bathyarchaeota archaeon
GGAGTCT
This sequence comes from Candidatus Bathyarchaeota archaeon, assembly GCA_026394315.1. GTDB lineage: Archaea > Thermoproteota > Bathyarchaeia > 40CM-2-53-6 > RBG-13-38-9 > JAPKYM01. The sequence goes on from JAPKYM010000065.1 coordinate 8, forward strand.
GCTTAGATTTCGCCGACATGAACCGCCACGTGGTAAGATGTCAGGTAGAACCGCGAAGCGCCTAGTGGGCAAGAGCTGATTATCCTCTCGCGTCGCTAGCGCGCGCTACCACACGTTAACTTTATAAGTGTTACCTTAGGTAACATTTCATTGAGGTGGAACAATTGTCGTGGGACGCAGAACTACCTTGGGGTTTCAGAAGGCGGAGACGCAACCCATTCTCTGACGATTGGTTCTTCGACGACTTTAACAAAATGTTCGAAGATATGTTCAAAGACGCGGCAGGAACACTGCCAAAAGAGCTGATTCGGGAACGTAGACTTCCAGACGGGAGTACTGTCAAACAGGTAGGCCCAATAGTCTATGGTTATTCTATGACCGTAGGACCAGATGGAAAGCCTGTGGTTAGGGAGTTTGGTAATGTCAAGCCATCTGTCGAACAAACGAAATTCGGATCACCCAGGCCAGGGTTGACTGTGAAAGAAGAGCGGGAGCCGCTTGTCGACGTGATAGTTGAAGGTGAACAGGTGAGAGTGGTGGCTGAATTACCAGGCGTAGAGAAGACGGACATAAACCTCCAATGCGCAGAAGTTGAACTTACAATCTCGGTCGACACGCCACAGAGAAAATATCATAAAGTCCTCGAGCTACCGACAGCAGTGGATTCGGAGAGCCCAAAGGCCTCCTATAAGAACGGCGTCCTTGAGATCCTTCTCAGAAGGAAGAAGCCAACACCCAAGGGCAAGGAAATAAAGATAGCGTAAGCGGTCCATTGTAACGGGAAGGATCTGTGAAAGTTCCTTGTGCAAATTTCGACGTTCTGAGGATAATCCCTGATCAACGCTTCTTCAGAGAGTAACTACTAGATTCTTGGAAACGTTTAAGCAGACCAGCAGCAAAATACTTTGTTCGGTTCAAATGCTAGCAGAATTCTGGTCTTTCCGTGTTTGTGAACTGGACCGCGAGCTGTTGTCTGTCGCTTGAATTCAGGTAGAAAGCAAAATGTCCGAGTACGTTAAGGAAATCGAACTGAAGAAGATACAGCCCAACCGTCTGAACCCCCGCACAGAATTCAGAAAGGAAGCTCTTGATGAATTAGCTGACAGCATATCACAAGTCGGGCTTCTTCAACCACTGCTAGTACGGCCGCTGGACAAAGGTTTTGAAGTAGTAGTTGGCGAGAGACGATACCGCGCTTCTCATCAGGCCGGACTTGAAAAAGTGCCGGCAATTGTTAGGAAGTTTAGCGATGATGAGGTCATAGAACTAAATCTAATAGAAAACATCCACCGTGAGGACCTTAGTGCTGTCGAGAAAGGCCGAACCTGCCTGAAACTAATGGAAATGTTCCCTGACAAATATCCTTCTGAAGACACAATTGCAAAGCACGTAGGCGTTAGTGAGCTGACTATAAGGGACTGGCTTAAGCTTGTCACAGCAATGCCTCGCAGAGTCCAAAAGATGGTGGCTCCGGAAACAATCTCTCGAAGGGTCCCAGAAGGCAAAATCGAGTACACCACGGCGGTGAGAATCGCCCGTAAGATCAAGGAGCCGAGGAAGCAGCTGAAGGTCGCCGAGACGCTGGTCCGGAAGGGCATACGTGGTGCTGCGGCCAGAAGTATCGTCGCGGAAGTTGCTAGAAAACCAGAGAGGCCCGTCGAAGAAATCGTAAAAGAAGTGATGGAAGCTCAGGCTAGACTCCCATTCAGATTGAGCGGGATAGAGCCAGTGATAAATGAAAGTAAGAAGCAAATAACTCTACGAGGAATAGACTCAAAGATCCGTAGAGACTCTGCAGTTCAAGCTGATCTCTACGAACCACACTTCGCCGACCTCAGGATAAAAGACATTCTAAGAAAGAGACTCGGAGACTTCACGGAGGAAGATGCCAAAAGAGAAGGCGGATACACACTGAGTCAATTCAAAGAGCTCTGGGAAAACACATACGGCGAAGGCAGCTGGAAGCCCGATGAGAGGGTCAACGTGGTCAGATTTGAAATTATCAAACTGAGCTCGAAGTTCGATGAGCTGAGAAGAAG
>JAPKYM010000288.1 GCA_026394315.1 Candidatus Bathyarchaeota archaeon
GTCCTTCCCAAGAAGGACTCCACCCATCCTACTAGCTGGACAGATCTTGGGGACAGGTCACGGAAATTAGCCAGCCTCTATTCTGTCCAGGAAGTCTCTTACAGTAGAGTTAAAAGAGTCTGGTCTATCCTCGTGGCACCCGTGGTCGCATTCCGGGAGTACTACCATTCGTGAGTCTGAGATTTCCCTCAGCATCACCTCTGAGATTTCAGGTGGTGTTACGGTATCACGTTCACCAACAACGATCAGGGTTGGCTTCCGGATTTCTGAAAGCTTGTTGCTGAGATCAGGCCTGGCCACATTTGCCTCATGAGCCCTCACAAACCTTCTTGCGTAGGTTGTTGATTCCAGTCTCAGCCTGCTTGCCATCTTGTCTCCCCACATCTTCAATGTGCCGACAACGGGACCGCCATTGGCACCGACGAGAATCAGGGCTCGCACCCTTTCCGGATGAACAAGTGTGAAACTGAGAGCAATGTAGCCACCCATGGAATGTCCTGCGAAGTAGCCTTGATCTATTGCCAGATAGTCGAGTAATTGACAAAGATCCTCAACGCAATCGCCCATAGAATAGCGTTCTTCTGGAATCTCCGACTGACCATGACCCCGAATGTCATAAGTTATTGTCCGATACTTTTTTGAGAAGTAGTCCACCTGGAAACGCCAACTTGACGAGTCCAAGTGACCTCCATGGACGAAGACGAAGGGATACCCATTTCCAACGACCTCATAGTAAGTACTAAGTCCATTGATTTTGATCTGCGTCATAATCCTTTTCTCTTGCCCAGGGGCGCTGAGAACTGTGGGCGGATATTTTCTGAAAGGGAAAGTGCCCTTGACCTACCTTTCGCAATCGTACCACTTCATGGGTCACGATTGCCAATGTACCGATGCGTGGCTACAACAGTCCGGTAGGGTGGGCTCGGCCCACCAACTATTCTACAGCCTTGAATCATGGCTTTCGTATCCATCATCTATCATTTAGCTAAGTAGTCAAGGTGTTAGGTCTCTCTGCCTGATCTCCCCGTTTGCCAAGCATAGCCCTTCCTTAGTCTGCACATTCCGTCAAGTTGTTCACTTACCCGCCAGGCTGCCCTGCTATCTAGTCTGTAATCTCTATCCGATACCGGCACGCGTCGTCACCCTTTGGCATGAGTTCTGTGAAACGAACTTCGGCTTTGGGATTTAGGGCTTTGACGTAACCTTTCAGACCGCTTGCTATCACCCGCTCACAAACAACAGGCGCCATGCTAAATGCCTCCGCTACGGGGCACGTAACCACACGTTTTTCAAATACCTTGGGCGACTTCTCAATATAGCCATCCCAGAAATTGGCCAGGGAATCGTCTATGATGTCGAGTAATCTTCCAATAGCCAGGCAATCTGGTGCTGTCTCCGTTTCGGCTATTCCTGCTGCTTCCTTATGCCTCTGAACATCCAACTTGCTGCCTTCAAAGATGGCTTCCTCTACCTTGCGCAGAAACTGCTCACCAGCCACTTCTTCACCGATCACTACCATGAGTGCAACAAGTGATGCCAGGTTCTCTGCCCAAGCTTTGTAGCGTTGCCTCATATTTCCTGTATTTCTGAAGCGTGCCTCCTGTCTATCCTTGATCTCTTGCTTCATATTCTCCTCCTTTACAGTTTCAGTTGGCTTACTGAAAGTACATTGTTGATTACCTGCCTGTCAACCACACCTTGTCTTTGGCCTGATATGATTCTCCAAATGTCTCCATGTCAGATCATTTTCACCAAGAAGAAACTAAACCAACCGCCATCGAGTTATGCCATCTGCTTGAAGACTGGAGAACGAAACTGCAGGGGTAATAGGGTTAGCAAAAAACTGGGGGGGTGAAGTAAAACTAAGCATATTTTATTTTGCTAATCTTTTTAACCCTTTTGCCCCTATTTGCAGTAGTAACCACATGATGTGGGTAGACAAACTCACCAAACCCAATAACCAGGCTGGCGATCTCTATGAAACTATGCCGCTAAAATCTTCAAGAGGATTGACAGTCGTGGAGT
>JAPKYM010000061.1 GCA_026394315.1 Candidatus Bathyarchaeota archaeon
TCATGGAGAGACTGGACAAGACCCCAGTGGTCGTCAAGAAGGAGGTCCCGGGGTTCATAGGGAACAGACTTCAAGCTGCTCTCTGGCGCGAAGCCTTGAATCTAGTCAATAACGGGGTGGCGTCTGTCGAGGATGTTGATAGAGCATGCTGGGCCGGCCCTGGATCAAGATGGGCCATAATGGGCCCCTTCCTAACGCTTCATTTGGGAGGAGGACCTGGAGGCTTGAAATACCATATAGACACCATCCAGCACGGCTTCAACGAGTACTGGAAGACCATGGACGATTGGAAACAGATACCTTACCATGCGGCAAAGAAGGCTATCGATGGCGTGGAACAGCTACCATTCGTCAAGAGCAACAGCCTCCCAGAGATGGTTAAATGGAGGGACAAGAAACTCGTAGGAATCCTGAAACTTCAAGAAAACAAGGGTGAGAAAAAATGAGCAAAGAAAAACCTAGAAAAATAAGGTTCCATCACGTAGGCATGGTCGCCAAGACACATACAATAAAGAACCTGTTGACAGACTTCATGAATCTGTCAGAGCGAACCTGGTACAACAAGGAACAGGGAGTCGACGTCACATTCCTCCCTGTGGGCAATGCCTACCTAGAGATGGTATATCCACACGGCAACCAGACCATTGAGAAATATATTGAGAAGAACGGGGAAGGCATACACCACTTCTGCTTCGAAGTCGATGACCTAAACTACTGGGCCAAGAAATGCGAGGAGAAAGGCTACAAGGTAGTCAGCAAAGATCAAAGGTGCTTCTTCATACACCCAAAAACATTCGGGGGCATCCTCGTCGAATTCATCAACTGGCCAGAAGAAGACTCAATGGCAGTACTAACCCTACTGGACAAGACCAGCGACTAGAATCAACAAGTCATCGACTCCCACCAGCCGAAATCAGTCCTATTTCAGGATACTGGAGATTCTTCCCCACCGTAGAGGAATCTCCTAACATATCTGTCAGCATTCTTGTCTGTTCCTCCACCTTTCAGAGTCGTCTGTGAGATGCAGTGATGATAGAACTCGTGTAGAACTACTGACGGATTGCATAGGATGTCTCTATTTGAAAAAACAATCATCTTCTCCCTCTCTATATAACACGCTGCTACACTTCTATGTCCTTTGACAGTTCCAACGCGAAACTTCGGGGCTGAAACCTCGTATGCGACGCTGAGCAGATCTAGCGCCGAATCTAATTGTCCCGCAACTATTTTCTCGATAATGGAAATTCTCAGATGGTTATCAGGGATCTTCATTCGAGTTATACCTTAGATGACATTTCTATTTCAAGCTCTTATTCTCGAATTGCTCGATGATTTTAGAGATCTCACTGATCAACAATTCAAGGATGGCTTCTCCTTTCTGCAGCGTTGCGTTCGTAGCATCTCCAATGATCCCAGATCGCATAAAGTCCCTCGCATCCCTCGTTAAATGATGGGGGGGAAATGATGGGATCTCCGAAACTGCCTTTTTCATTTCAACGAGTTGAGGGAGCAGGGCAAGCATAATCGAGGTCTCCACCTCTCCTGCATGACCAAATTGCTCGTCGATAATACCTGCTGGAAGCTTCTTCAGTATCTCCGGCAGCCTGATTATCACCAAGTTCAGGTCGCTGTGCTTTTTTAGCGATTCTTGACAGGCAATCTCGAGACTAGTAAGCTGAGCTGAACCCAGATGGCCCGGTAGAAGTACAATATTTCTAAGATTATGTGAGTAGAGGCTTTCAACAATGTCAAGAGTCAGGGATCTCAAGGTGTCGAAGCTGATTGTTATGGTTCCGGGGAACGACTCTCCCCTTCTGCATACTCCGTAACATATAGGAGGCGTAACAAGCACGTCCGTCTTTTCAGAAACGCGTTTGGCTATTTCATAGGCGACGTGGTAATCAGTGGATAGTGGGAGGTGATACCCGTGCTCCTCAGTGGAGCCGAAAGGAATCAGGACGGTCTTTGTGTTTCTAAGCTTTTCCTCGAAGTCCTTCCAAGTCATGTTTTCCATAAGAGAACTCAACGCAGATTCCCCTGATCTTCAGCCGTTTGAGTAATTGCGAGCCTTTATTCTTAAATGATCTTGAAGCCACGCATGATCGCTGGATAAGTGTGTACTTCTCTAGAAAAGGGGATGGCGGGGACTCGGGTAGCGCGCGCTACGTGATAGAGATAGGGATCGTGCGTTTAGTCAATCCAACTGTTCAAGCTTTTTGAGCCGCAGCCTTTCTCTTCCAAGACCTGACGGCGGAGACATAGGCCTCATGCACTAAGAAGTGCCCAACTCCGGGGATTCTGCCCAAAGTCCTTGTAAATGGGTCCTTCCGAGACTTCCTAAACTTCCTCTTGACGTCCCTGACGCTCTCTCCTACAATTCTGATCTCGTCCAGGCTGATAGGCCCCAGACCCTTCTCAGAAGCCAATCTGAGGTGCGTTATCTTTTTGGGATCAAAGCCCATAATGCTGGCCATTACAGCGTCTGTGGCGACGGCGTTATCACCTGCGACAACAACGTCCAACTTGACTGGGTCACCGTGAATCGGCCCCAAGCCCTCCAGACCAGTAGTTGCGTCTATGACGCAGAGGGTGGGCGGAAACGTCTTTGTTATGTCAACTAATATTGGTTCAACCTTTGAGTGAAACTTCCCCTTCTTCCTCTCTGGGAGAATCCCAAACATGTTCTTGAGGTTGAGTGTCACCTCAGTCGTCGCATGAGTCTTGGCTACCGGCACCGAAACGACCTTAGAGCTAGACACTGTGCGACTGACCTTGATCGAGTCAAACACGCATCCATCTTGGACTGGTACTTCCACCATTTCACCCTGACTTAGATTCACGATCTCTATACCTAGTTTGCCAGCGGAGTCTGCGATTCCAGTCTCCTTCAACATCCTGTTGGCCAAGTACATCGATGAGTCGGCTTCACCAACAGTTATCCGCTTCACCTTGCCCTTTAGTAAGGACACAATTGCCGCAACAATATCGATATTGGTGAAAGTCCCGATCTTCCCAGGGACTCCCCCGCAGATATTTGGTTTTATGAGAACTTGATCCTCTGAATTGAAAAATCTGTCAGGTCCTCCTAAGAGAGATATCGCCTTGCGTGACGCTTCAGTTGAATCTTGACTTTTGACAATAGAAACAGTAGGCAAGAATCACTTCTCGAGCATTGTTGCTGTCAACATAGATTTATGCATTCTTCTGGCGTTAGTTGGGTCGGGTTTTGTAGCGGGCATCATTAAAGCCTTACCTACTCATGCATGAGTACTCACACTTTCCTGGGTAAGCAATAATAGCTACCGGGAACCTTGCAGTGTGCAAGAGAGCGCGCCAAGGTGGTATATTGAAGAGACCTAGCAGTAGCGCAGCAGTGGCTTCTGAGAGACCGCATTATCCAGCGAAGTTCTCTTGGTGGACCCCCATACTGGGGAAGCTAGGACAAAGAAAGGATCTTGACTTTGGCGAGGCTGAAGAAGCCACACTTAGAATTCTGAAACTCATCGAGAGAAGAGAGAAAGAAGTCCCGGTT
>JAPKYM010000226.1 GCA_026394315.1 Candidatus Bathyarchaeota archaeon
GTCTCCGCGCTCGCCTACACTTTTGCCGTATGGTCTAAGACATACCCAATTTTGCTTCTTCCGATCTATTTGCAGCATCTTAGGAAGAGAGAGGGCACATCTGTCAGCTTGCGATACTTTGTAACCGTTTGCCTTGTTTCCGTCGCGTTGTTGATTCCGTTCGTAGCGAGTTCCGGACTGAATGTCTTCATGGGACAATTTCGCTATGCTTCTGCTTGGACATTCAACCCATCGCTATTCCTGCTGCTAACCATCTGCATCCGAGGATTTCTCAATCAGGACATGATTACGGGAACAGCCATCAGAATGCTGACTGGATTGGTTTTCATTCTTGTGTCTGCCAGAATTGTGTATATCAAGTGTCCAAGAGATCTTGAGGGAATCGCCTATTCCTCAGTCACGGCTTTGGGCCTGAGCATAATCCTTGCGCCAACAGTCTTCCCTTGGTACCTCTCTTGGATCTTGGTGTTCTGTGGCGTAATCGGAGTCAACATGAAGACGCTGCCCTGGATCATTCTCTCTGCAACAGTGAACCTAAGCTATCTTCTGCAATTCATGAAAGAAGCCAACATGATTCAGATAGCCTTGGCAGAATATCTGCCGCTCTACTCAGCGCTAATGATAGTTTACGCGACACCCCGCATACGAAGCCGAATTAGACTCTGAACAACAATCCGAATACTATTTCAAGCCAGGAGTCAAGCGCGCGAGACGACATGCGAAAGACTCAATCAAATATGAAAAGTCATATATTCAAAAATTAGGCCACTAGTAATAGGGAGAAAAACTCTTGAACACACAACTAATCGGCAGATGGGCCTTTATAGTGTTTGTCATCGTAGCAGTACTTGCAGGGTTAGCCGCTGGCTTCGGTGGTAGAGCGGCACTCGGCTGGGTATCGTTGGTCATGGTGATTCTTGGCATCATCGTAGGTCTGACAACTCTCACAGAGAAGGAGGCTACCCCCTTCCTGACTGCTGCAATCGCTCTTCTAGTGGCAAATTCTGGCCAGGTTTTTCTAGTGATTGATGAAGTCGCAAAACCGCTCGGAACAGTCATCAACGCGACACTGACAAACATCGCGGCCTTCGTTGCACCTGCAGCGATACTATTGGCCGTGAAGGCTATCTACAACCTGGCAAAGACCTGAAAGGACTGAGGCTACCCTCTATCCTTTTTCTTTTTCCGGATCTTTCGTGGCTCTTCTCCTCATAATTAGCATTATAGCTACGAGAGCACCTGTACCAACAGCTATTATTGGGGCCGCATAGCCCGTTCCAAGATCGATAATGGGCTGTTGCTGAGTTGGAGTCCTCACGGCAGGGGTTGCCTCCGTAGTTGGGATCTGTGTCTTTGATGGTGTCTGGTTCGGCGTCCCTGTTTCCCACAGAGACGTTGATCTTAGGAGATAGTCATAGGTTGTCAATCGGGATCCTTTTTGGCTCGTAGCGTATGTTTTGCTGGATGATGAAGTCAGGAGGCCTGTAGTCTTCTCAAAGTTGAAGGTATAGTCGGCAGCGCCACTGGTTTCCAGCCACGTGTCTTTTTGGGCAGGACCAGAATAGTGGAGTATCATTACTGGAACGCTTTGGCTTTGGAAACTCAGCTTGCCAAATGAGACAGTACAGTTTACCATCCCTTGGATTGCGAAGTACTGAACTCTTTGGCCTTCCGAAAGAGAAGTTGACACGAAATCAGTCACGGGCACACCTTTCGTAGAGTTGTCTTCCCATTCTTTCTTCTCAACTTCAGTTCTGACTATGCGTGATCGGTAGGTTAGTTTTCCGCGATCGACGGTTGAGGTCTCAGTAAACTCATAATGGTTGCGTTTGGGTTCCTGTTTGTAATAGCCGCTCCCATTCGTTGATATATCTACTGCTTCCTTCTTCTCAATTATCATTATTGATGTGTTCACGTGTAGAATGGTAGCGTGACCTGAGACTGTCACAGCAGTTGTGAATATACCCTCGTATTGACCTTTGCCCTCAAGCTCACTTCTTGAAGTGACATCATAGGACCAGACTGCGCCTTGAGTCAAAGGATCAGAAGATGTTGCCACAACGTAGACCACTGCCAGATTCAGCGACAGCATCAGGGATAGAACACCGAGAAATGATATATGGCCCAACACACGCGTCAAGGACAATCTGATCAAAGATATCTTCGATTCCGCTTGTCAGAGGAACATTCGCATCTCAGTGGTGGGTTTGAAGCCTGCAGACTCATATAGGGGCTTGCTCGCATCAACAGCGTGCAGTGTAAGGGTTTTGAATTTGTTCTCTCTGCACCATTCTATGATTGTGCTAAGGACCGCCCTGGCGAGCCCGCGCCTTCGATGGGCCTCTTCTGTGAAGATGCTGTGCACATACACGTACCTGAGAGTATCGTCTTGGGGTCGTGGAGGTTGCTCGTAGATTGAGATTCCCCCGCCCGCAACAATTTGACCGTTCTTGGCTGCTATGAGCCACGCTTTGAAGATTCCAGCGTGAAACGCCCTTTCCAAGTATATCCTGTAGGCCTTGGCCATAGTGTCAAGCACCTTTTGGTCTCTGACGTTCGCAGCTTCAACCCACATAGCATTCCTTTGGTGGATCAGAACATCGATGTCGGCGAGCGCTGCTTCTCGGAGAGCATATTCGCCAAGATCTTTTGCTTCTGGCAATTCTGGGTTACACCAGCTTACTTTTTCAGACTGTTTTCTCATGCCCCTCTAAAGTCTTTCCTTCTGTTGAGCACGGCTGCAGGAGGGTTGAAGGAGCACTTCATTAAAGTGATATATTAGTTGCCTAGAGTTTGACTGCGAGATCCGTATGATGGCGAAGTACAGGAGAAAACACCTTAAGAGCGCAGAGAAGAAAAAGAAACAGAGGCACATCCTGATAGTCTTTGGGATCATACTCTTGGTGATTATGTTGGGAGCCTATCTGTATAGTTCAGGCCAAAAAGCCTCATCCCATAACAGAATAGCTGTAATAGAGACCAGCATGGGAGCGATAGAGTTTGAACTCTACGAGGACAAAGCGCCAATAACAGCAGGAAACTTCATTGAACTGTCCAAGAGGGGCTTCTACGACGGTCTGATATTTCACAGAGTCGTCAAAGGATTCATGATCCAGGGCGGTGACCCCACCGGTACGGGCACTGGCGGCTCCGGAAAGACTATCCCTGACGAGATAGTTCCTGAACTTAAGCACGACTCGATCGGCATTCTATCCATGGCAAATAGCGGTCCAGACACCGGCAGTTCACAGTTCTTCATAACTCTGGCTCCTGCAACGCACCTTGACGGTAAGCACTCAGTCTTCGGAAAAATGGTCAAGGGCCAGGACGTGTTGCTCTCAATAGGGGCAGTGCCGGTAGATGCTCAAGACAGGCCCTTGACGAAGGTTACCATGAAGATAATCATCAAGGACTGAGAATGACATCGCTTCTTGAAAACGTGACTCCTAACTTCGTCCGCAATCTGGAAAGTGTTATAATGTCGCAACTACGCTGTTAATTCGGAGGATCCCCTGTGTCAGAAAAAGCCAGGCAACTGCCGACTGTATCTGAAGTAGTATCAGTCGACGAGAACCTGATGATAAAACTTCCTGAATCTGCCTCCAAGGCTCTTGAGATAAGCCCGGGAACGAAACTTCTTCTGACAGCATACCCTGCTGTCGGAGAGATCGTTATGAATGTGGCTTCTCGCCCAGGTGCACTCTTGGCCGAGGCTCGAATGGTGATAGACAATCATCCAGGGGCTATGTCAAAGATCACTGGAAAGATTGCAGAGATGGACATCAACATAGTAATGTTCTTGCTTCCTCCTTCGACCAAAGAGACTATCAGTGGAACTATGCTCTTTGATCTATCCCGCAGCAGAGCTACTCTGAAGGATCTTGAGAAATCTCTCTCGCAACTAGACGTCGTAAAGAGCGTAGTCACAAGATTCACCTAACTGCAGTTCCGAGTCTTGGACTCCAACAGCATAACGCAGGAAATCTGGTACTGAGATAGAGAATGAAAGAGGCAAGCCAAGTCCGCTGAATAATGGTTTGGGGCAAAGAGTACTTGTTCAGGATAACCCCGATGAAGAGACTGTACGCAGCCGTCCCCATAACATTCGAGGACAATCTACTCAAGGCTCTGGGAGAACTAGGGACCGTCCAACTTGTAAGTGATTACACCGTCAAAGGCTTCAAGAAAATTGAGAACGTAGATAGGGTAGAGAAGTACGTCAAACTGCAACAGAGAATAATGTCAGTACTATCTTCTATTCCACCTGAAAAAACCAAGAGCGCAGGCTTCCTTCAGAGTTTGAAGAGAAGCTTTTCCGCACCTGTTCGAGATTATCCATCTGCAAAGGCTGACCTGATGGATATTGAAGGTTATGTTGCAGATCTTGAGGCGAGACTGGATATTCAACTCGTTGCCTTAGAGAGCCTTCATGGCGATATTGAGCGACTGAAGAATCTGAAAGAACGACTTCTCATTCTGCAGAAACACAAACTGAGGATAGACCATCTTGGCGAGTTCAGACACATATTCGTCAAGGCAGGACTAATGCAGAGGGAGCTCACACCCAGACTTGGAAGATATGCAGAAGGGACCAGTGTAACCTTCACATCCTTCCCTGAGAGCAGAAAAGAAGACTTCATTGTAATAACAGGTTTGAATGATGATAAAGCCCATATCGAGAACGCCTTACCAGTCCTCAACTTCAGCGAACTGGCTTTTCCCAGTGACATCAAGCCCGACCCCAATGAAGCCCTGCTAGATGTTTCTACAGCAATTCAGCAGAAGACGAAAGAGGCTGAAGAGATCGAGAACACAATAAGAGAGATTGGCAGGAAGTTCCGAGAAGAATCAAAGATCTATGAACCCTCGGTCTCGGGAACCCTAAGACTGGAAGAGGCTAGATCGAATCTAAGCAGAACTGGAAAGATGAGCCTGATCCACGGATGGGTCCCAGCAGATAGAGCCAAAGAAGCCACAGACACCGTTCTGGAAGCAACATCTGGAGCCGCCTTTGTGAAGCTTGAGGACCCAGGCCCACAGGACAACCCCCCTGTCAAGATGGAAAACAAGGGTCCGCTAAAATCCTTTGAGCTACTCACAAAACTGAGGGGAACACCAAACTATCGAGAGATCGATCCAACGCCAATAATGGCCGTCCTCTTCGCAGTCATGTTTGGGCTAATGTTTGGCGATATTGGCAACGGACTTATCCTGACCATTATCGGCGTGATCCTGTCCAAGTTTCAAAAGGACTTTCTCAGAATCCCTGCGAGTGCTGTGCAGAAGCTCGGCGGGATCATAATAGCCTGCGGCATATCATCGATGTGCTTCGGGGCGCTATTCGGTGAAGTCTTCCTTCTGGAAGGGCTGATAAATCCTATCCTTTTCAGCCCCTTCCGTAATCAATCAGCGATTATAGGCGTGGTACTTGTCTTCGGAGTCCTGCAGATAGCCCTAGGCTTGGTCATGAAAATCGTAAACATGATAAGAAAAGGAGACCGTTACAAGGCGGTCTTCACTGGAATCACCTTGCTTTACTACATTGTAGGCGTCTTGTTGGCTGTAAAGTTCATCTCAAACATGTCCTTCTCCGTATTCACCGAGAACATAGGACTCACAGTATCGGCAGTCGGCCTACTAGCATTGATCTTTTTCTTCCCCATTATCGAGGGCCTGTTAGAAGGAGAACTCAAAGTAATTGAGCAACTTCTAAAGGGTGTCGCAGAATTCATTGAGACATTTCTCTCATTCCTGACAAATTCAATCTCCTATGTCAGGCTCGCAGCTTTTGCGATAGCTCATGGCGCTTTAGGAATGTCAGCACATATTCTCGCATCAACTGTCGGGATGCCTGTGAGCTATGTCATAATGAATTTCCTAGTAATTGCTATCGAAGGCCTAGCCATTTTGATACAATCTATGAGGCTCACCTACTATGAGTTCTTCACGAAATTCTACGCCGGAGGAGGATTACCGTATCGGCCTTTCAAGCTTCCACCCATCTTTACGTAAGCGTTAAATATCGAGGGGAAAGCTTCAACAACTATGCCCAGCGGGTTGTGTGAAATGATCAAACAAGAACGCGGTAAGACCATAACCAAGAAGAACCTGATTCTGCTGACCCCATTCATAATAGCACTGTTAGTTTTGGCAACTCAAGTAGCTGCAACATCCGCAGCAACTCAGGACCAGCAGCCGACTGAAGTAGTGGGAGCAAAATCATACGGGTTAATTGCTGCCAGCTTAGCCGTTGGACTTTCGGGGCTAGGTGCTGGAGTTGCTATTTTCGGATCAACTACAGCCGGAATGGCTGCAGCGGTTGAGAGGCCAGAATTGGCAACATGGGTGCTCATCTTCGCAGGCTTGGGCGAAGGGCTCGCAATCTATGGCCTCGTTGTTGCCATAATGATTCTTGGAAAGATCTAGACTCGCCCTAGGCTCCTTTCACCTTTTGTAAAAATCAATATCTCTAGAGCAGAAGCCTTCTCTGGAGTTCCTCTTCAGGAATCTTAAGGTCTATTGCCGTGGCAATTGTAACGAGGTTTCTTGCTTCTTTCTCACAAAAGAGGAGGTAGGCGATTACGTATCCAGACTTCAAGAACAGGTTCTTGAGCGCGAATGAAGCGTCTTGATAGAGCCTTTTGGAGATGACGGTCTCCAGGTTAACGGCTGGCGACTTGGACTTTCTAAGGATCTCTTCTGCAATTTTGTCATAGGTGGTTCCAGCCAAGATTTCCGGAAAATCCTCCAGTCCGCCTTGGGTCAAGCTTCTCAGATTGGATTTGCTCAGCCGGTAATATACCGGTATGATCATTTCCTCTATGAGTTTGGGTGCAAGATTCCTCAGCTTCAATGTCAATATCAATTGCAGATTCCGAAGATCAACCTCCTCACCCACCAGCGTCTTGAGACTCTCTTTCTCGACCATCCCCTCCAATTTTTCCCATAGCCTGGTAAAGTATATTCTGTCAAGAAAAGATTCAAGAACGATAGGATGCCCAGTCCGCCTGTATGCCTCCAGTCGCTTGTCTATGGATGCGTAGTCTGTCTCTCTAAGTAATGAAACTGCTTCCTCAATGTTCTCAGCCTTGGTGAGGGCTGGAAAATTAATGAGCGTATACTCTCTGCTTAAAGGTACTAAGTTTTGTTCCTCAATCTTCTCTCGGGCATGTTTGGCCCTAATAACCCTCTTGAGATTCTCAACCTCAATTCTGGCCGCAAATGCTTCGAGAAATTCTTTGACGTTCCCTCTTGTATCCGTTGTCAGGGTGAAGAATCTCTCAACAAGGGTCTTGAGGAATATCTTCTCAAGCCTTACTGAATCGGCCTCTTCGCTGGGGAGCTTGCTGATCTCAGCTGCGTAGTCACTTCTAAGCAGTTGGTCAACCATCTCCGAGAGACTCTTTGACTTTGATATTGTCTTGATGCTTTCAGAAGTGAGAAGGTGGGTTCTCCTTCCATGCGTTCTTGTAATAAGGTAGATTATTGACGATGATCTCACTGTTTCGATCTCCTGATTACCTGTTTGACACGTTTGGCTCTGAAGAACTCTTCAAGAGACTCTTCTTCCAGTCTGCCTTCCACATATCTGATAAGTTCGAACAGCTCTGGTATCAGCACTCTCTCAAGAGCATTCACCTTACGATTCGTCATCATCAACTCGTATGCTATGCTCTCGATGCGGGATTCGGCCTCGGCCAGTTGAATCAAGTCTTTCATTAGGGCGTTGAGTTCTGAGGCTGCTTGGTGGGCTGATGGACTTGATATAGAGTTCATGTTAGCTTCCTTCTCGACCAAGACTTCTGGAACTATAACGCCCATTATGCTCCAAGGCCTGACCTTCACTTCCATCTTATCCACTATTGTAGCCTGGGATGCTAAGCCTGAATAACCCAGATTCAGATATGCGGCTTTGAGGCTTTCATATGCTTTCATGAGTCTGCTGTCAAGCTTGTTACGCTCAGCTACCTTGGACAAAAGCTTGTTAGTCTCAGATGCAAGGTGGTCTCTTTTCATCTTTAGCAGTTCTTGGCCTTTCTTTGTGAATTCAAGCTGCTCTCTAAGCCTGAGCAGGATTCCTCTTGATACACCCGCTCTTCCAGCAGCGCTCACGATGAAAAACCTACTCTGATTGTCCCGCGGCTTCTTTCTTCAGGTAGTACTTCTCTATGTATTCCTCATGTATTCTGGTCAGTGCCTTCTCAGGAAGTATGGAAAGCAGCTTCCATGCAATGTTGAGTGTCGTCTCGATAGTTCTGTTCTCGTACTCGCCTTGATTGATTAACTGTGTCTCGAAGTTGTCTGCGAACTTGAGATAGCGTTTCTCGTCCTCACTTAGTCCTACCTCACCAACTATCCTTGATAGATCTCGGGCTTGCCGACCTCTGGAGTATGCACCGTAGAGTTGGTCAGCTACATCGCCGTGGTCATCCCTTGTCTTGCCCTCACCTATCCCTTTCCTCATCAATCTTGAAAGTGAAGGCAGGACGTTTATCGGTGGATAGATTCCTCTCATGTAGAGTTCACGGTCAAGGAAGACCTGTCCTTCGGTTATGTAGCCACTCAAGTCTGGTATCGGATGTTGTATGTCCCCGCCCGGCATGGTCAAGATCGGCATCTGTGTAAGGGATCCTGGCAGGCCCTGGATGATTCCAGCCCTCTCATATATCGAGGCTAGGTCGCTGTAGAGGTATCCTGGGTAACCCTTCCGGCTGGGCACCTCTTCCCTTGCAGCGCTCAGCGCCCTGAGAACCTCGGCGTAGTTTGTCATGTCGCTGAGTATGACTAGGACATGCATGCCAAGCTTGAACGCGATGTATTCTGCAGCTGTGAGGGCTATTCGTGGTGTGAAGAGCCTTTCGATGGCAGGGTCATCAGCCAAGTTCAGGATCATGACTGAACGTTCTAGGGCTCCGGAATCTCGGAACTCACTTATGAAGTATTCAGCCTCATCATGCCTGAGCCCCATTGCCGAGAAGACGAGGGCAAACTCCTCCTTCTCACCAAGGACAGTGGCCTGTCTTGAGATCTGGGCTATTACTCGGTTGTGTGGCATACCGCTCTCTGAGAATATTGGGAGCTTCTGACCTCTCACCAGGGATAGCATTCCGTCTATTGCGGAGATTCCGGTCTGGATGAAGTTGTTAGGATAGATCCTCGCCATGGGGTTTATTGGGGAGCCGTTTATGTCCTCCATCTCACTGGAGACTATTGCTGGTGAGCCGTCTACTGGTTCGAAGACGCCGTTGAAGATCCTTCCCAGAATCTCGTCTGAGAGTGGGACCTTGAAGGCTGAACCTGAGAAGCTTATGACAGAGTCTGCCTGTAATCCCATCTCGCCTCCGAAGATCTGTATGATAGCCTTTCCTCTACCCACTTCCAGGACTCTGCCCATTCGCTCTACTCCATCTGGCGCGCGGACAGTAACCAGCTCGTCGTAACCGACGTTCTCAACATTATCTACCATCAGGAGTGATCCTTTGACTTCCTGGAGTCCGCGATTGATGAGTCCTTGAGTTTTGGATAACATCGATTCCATGATCCTCACCTCTTAGGAGATTCCGTACTCCTGCCTGAGCTTGGCCATCTCACCCTCGATCTCTTCAGAGAGTCTCTGTAGCCCTTGGATGCCGCTCTTGTCCTCCTTGGCTCGCTCAAGCTTGGATACTTGTGGTAGTGACTTGATCCTCTCTGCTGGAACGCCCTTCTGGACTAGGTAACTTGCTCGGTCATAGAAGTCTAGAAGCGTCTGGAGTAGGGCTGCCTGCTTCTCCATCTCGCAGAAGGCGTCAACTTCATGGTAGGCGAATTGTCTCAGGAAGGCTTCCTTTATCAGTTCAGACTCAAGTAGAATTAACCTCTGATCGTCAGGGAGTGCGCGTTCACCCATGATCCTTGCTATAGACTCTATCTCAGAGGATTCACTCAAGATCTTGAGTGCCCTTCCTCTGAGCTGCCCAAAATCTTTGTGGAGCCTCTTCTTCCAGTATTCGGCGATCTCCTCCGCGTACTGGCTGTAACTCTGGGCCCATGAGCCCAATAGCCGGTCAACATAGAGGCTGTAGCTCTTCAGCCAGTGGATGGCTGGGAAGTGTCTACTGTAGGCGAGGTCTCTGTCTAAGGCCCAGAAGACCCCTGTGAATCTGAGAGTGTGTATCGTGACTGGCTCGTTGAAATCTCCTCCAGGAGGCGAGACAGCACCTATTATCGAGACCGATCCCTGCCGCTGAGGCTTTCCTAAGGCTTTGACTCTTCCTGCCCTTTCATAGAACGCTGCCACCCTGTCTGGAAGATATGCTGGATAACCGCCTTCCGCAGGCATCTCTTCGAGTCTGCCTGAAATTTCTCTGAGGGCTTCAGCCCACCTTGAGGTGGAGTCGGCCATCATCGCCACATCATAACCTTGATCTCTATAGTACTCCCCAATCGTCACACCGAGGTAGATACTCGCCTCCCTTGCGGCCACAGGCATGTTGCTGGTGTTGGCTATCAGGACTGTTCTCTCCATAAGAGGTCTCTTGGTTCTTGGGTCTATCAGTTCTGGAAAGTCTGTCAGGACCTCACACATCTCATTGCCTCTTTCACCGCAGCCAACATAGATGATCACTTGGGCAGCGCACCATCTGGCGAGTTGGTGGAGCATCACAGTCTTCCCAGTACCGAACCCTCCAGGTATGCTTGCTGTGCCTCCTTTAGGAAGTGGGAAGAAAGTGTCTATGACCCTCTGTCCGGTCACAAGCGGCTCATTCAGTGGGAGTCTGCCCTGAGGGGCGAACGGTCTGGGGATTCTGATCGGCCATTCCTGCATCAGCCTGATGTCTACCTTCTTTCCGTCCTTCTCAAGAGTCGCGATGGGGTCCTCGACCGTGTAGTCACCTTCCTTTATCGAGGTGACCCTACCGGAGACGTTTGGTGGAATCAATATCTTATGAGTTAGAACAGGCATCTCCTGGACTGTCCCGACGATGTCGCCTGGACCTGAAAGCTCACCCTTATTGATTGAAGGTTTGAAGTGCCACTTCTTGTCCCGTGGCAGGGTATTGACTCGTGCGCCTCTGGTTATGAAGGAGCCTGTCTGGATCCTAATGCTTTCAAGTGATCTTCCAACACCATCCAGTATGTTGTTCAGTAGGCCAACGCCCAGCTCTGCAACTAGACGTTTGCCAACACCAATAATTTGTTCACCGGGTCTCAAACCTGTTGTGTTCTCATAGAGTTGGGCGGTAAATTCTTCGGCTCCAACTCTTATGACCTCGCCTATGAGGCCTTCCTTGCCAACCTCAACTAGCTCGCCCATCTCAATGTCTTTGATTCCGGAGCCTACGACGATGGATCCGCTGACCCACCTTATCGTTCCTCTTCTTGATTCTGCCA
>JAPKYM010000374.1 GCA_026394315.1 Candidatus Bathyarchaeota archaeon
AGCATGATCCCAGAAAAGACCATAGCTTAGGAAATGCCTTAAACAAGAGAAGAAGGGAGAATTATGGTTAGCGATGAAAGAACGAAAGATGGTCTACAACCACGAATACTATACAAGCACGTAAGTAGAGACTAGAAAACAGTGCAGAGATTATCAAGCAAAGAACCAGGAGCGCATCCTTGCTCAGGCGAGAGAGAACCATGCCAAAGACAGGAAGCGGTTAGGGAGCCCGAATCCGGCGCAGTATCAACAGAAATCCACACGAACTGGCGCGAATTGTCTGTCTGCTAGTTTCCAGTCGAGATGATTCATGGAATAGACAAGTCGGGAAGGAGGATGGTTACGGAAGGATTCTCCATCTAGCGTTGCGTAGCCCCACATCTTGAAATGTGCGGAGGAATCACCGACCAGAAATGATGGATGAACGCCATTTCAGAGTCATGAATAGCAGCCGTCCGAAAGACACACCATTTGACACTAAGCCAGAATTGACTTGTATGCCACCAAGGTCTTTCTAGCAACATTCTCCCACAAGAACTGGGCAGATATGTGATTGCTGAGTCGTAAGTTCTTTGGGGATTTGAACGACTTGGAAAGCGCTTCCGCGATGCCATCCACGTCAGTGGGATTAACGTAACTCGCCATGTCACCGAAATACTCCTTTGTCCCCCCAAACTCAGTTACAACAATATTCGCGCCTGCCAAGCCCCCCTCCAAAGCCGCCAGACCTGGCGTTTCGAAAAGGCTTGGAAGGACCAGGACTCTCGCGGCTTTGTACGCAGACACCAAGATTTCCGAATCGTGAGGAAGAGCACCAAGAAAGAATACTCTATCGCTAGCTTCCTTCTTGCATCTATTCGCATACTCGAAATCGCCTTCTTTACCAATTATGACAAGATTGGCCTGGAGGCGACTCTTCTTGAATGATCTAATCAATCTCAATAGATTCTTCCTAGGCTCAATATTCCCAACGAACAAAATGATTTCGTCCATACCATACCTCTCCTTGAACAGTCTTGAGTCACCGTAGGCAAAACGTTCATCAACACCATTCGGAATCAGCGAGAATTTCTCTCGTGGCAGACCTTCGAAGGTCAGCATTATGGATTCGAGTTCAGCGCGAGTGTTTGGCAAGATAGAATCCGATTGTCTGAGGAGTTCCTGGACCTGAGCGTATGGGTCCAATTCTCTAACATAAGGAAGGGAGGTTACCAAATCATTGAACGCGAGCCTTGAGTGATACAAGAGGTTTTGAGTGAAGGGCAGGTGTTCATCGATCCCATCCCCGGTTCTAAAGAATATTGGGGAGACCACGATTCTGACACCTCTTCGCTTTGCATAGCGGCAAATCGACAAGCTTTCCGCAGGAAACGAGGTTGGTTTGAAGATATGGACAATATCGAATTCCTCAATCTTATCCTTCCACATATCGAAGAGTCTGACTTCAACTTCTTTCAGCTTGCTAAGATACCGGGCGGTCATTTCTATTTGTGTCTCAGCACCTCCGTGTAAGTTGAAAGCGCCTTGATATGTCAGAAATGCCACTCTCATGTCAAATCAGCTCAGTGCAATGTGACATAATCTATTGTCATATATTACGCTAGAGGCGCCTACTAAGGCCTTCAGGCTCACGTATTCTGTTGATGTGACGCCTTTGTTCTCGGACAGCACAAGCGCCTCCTGTCTCATTATGTTGAACTCACCAAAATAGGTAGTTGATCCCTTCGACAGCGTCGCATTCTCTTGAATGTAAAGAAAACTGATGCCTAGGCCAGAAAGTAGCTGATATCTATATCCATCAGCGTACACTCGATCGTGGCCAGAAAAGTCGGCTACCCAATGAGCTCCGACCACCTCTTGCGTGCTGTATACAGGAGAGTCAACGCTGCTGTTCAAAGCAAACGATGTCGGGTTGTCTTTTGCGATTTGATAGATCGCCCCTGTGCCGAACAATAACAGCAGAATCACCATGATAGCAGACACAACCTTAAAGACTTCCTCAAGCTTGAAGTTCTTGCGACGGGGGAAGAAAAGAACCGAATATCTTCCAATAGCTTGCAGTCCAACAAAAACGAAGGGAGACAAAAAGATGGTTCCGATATGAAACAATCTGGCAGTATTCAGGGAGCTCGCAAGAAGAGGGACTATCAAGCCAGCTACCATCACTAGAACAGAGACGCTCGCAAATGCCTTGAATTCTCTCGCAATTCCACCCCATCTGACACCGGCGACGCATACGATTACACCAACTGCAATCAGAAACTGAGATAGCAAGAGCAAGTACTTGGACGCAATGTGCAACGGAGAAACCGATGAAGCAGCTATGACAGCAAAGCCCTGGGTCGACTCGGGCTTGAGAAAATCACTCGAGAAGGAGTTCGCGATATCCGTTACAACACTGACTCCAGTGTGAAGCGTAGATGATCCAGTGAGATATGTGTACCACGAGAGGGAAATGACGATGAATGTCATAACGAATCCAGAAGTGAGGCGACTCCTTGTCCTTGGTCCAATCGGACGATTGACATGAGTGATAGCCCAAACCGCTACGAACTCAATCAGTAATAGATATGTAAGGGCATAGTGGGACACTATCAACGAAAACGAGAATACAACCAAGAAAAGAGCTCTTACATACGGACTCAACTTACCGCTGAATATCACCATCATCAGAAGAACCAGAAACAACTCGGCAATTTCCTGTCGTCCTAGTTGAGGCATCTCACCATAGAACGCTGAGAAAGACATGAAGAAGGCGACTGAATAGAAGGCAATCTTTGCCCCCACTTGGCCCTTGTAAAGCAAATACAATCCCAGTGGCACGAGAGAGTAGATCAGGGGAAACAACAGCTTCATAACCCAAATGAGGTTGATGCTACATATGCTCGAAATTTCTGGTCCGAGCACAACAATTGAAAGCATTGCATTGAGATTCGAAGGAAATGCAGGATTCCAACTAGATGCATTCTCGACGATAGTGGCCGTGTGAAATTCGTACTGAATATCCCATCCCCACAAATAACCAGACACGAGCGAAGTGTGCAGCAGCAGACATATCGAAATTGAGAGAATAATCATTGGGAAGTGCCTTTCTCCAATGAACCTACCCAAGCCTGCCAGCACCACTGTTGCAGAAATCATCCCAAGGACTACGAGCAACAACACACTGTTGCCTGAATTGTTGAAAATGACCGTTCCGGTCATGGTCAATACAATCATCAACACTGAAAAGAGAGCTTGCGGAACTGATATCTCAATCATCTCAGCTCGCTGACACGGAGTATCTCTATCCCT
>JAPKYM010000066.1 GCA_026394315.1 Candidatus Bathyarchaeota archaeon
GAGCTCGGAAACCAAAGAACCGTCGATTGAGGCAAAGCTCGCATTCAAAACATTCTCGGTAAGGGGCAGGCAAGAGCTATTACCAGTACATTTGGTCGCTGACGAATCCGGCCGTTACTTAGCCTATCCGACCCTGAGTGGATCAGGAGCAGTGACCTCGTTTGCGCTTGCTGATGGATTCTTGAAGATCCCTGCTGACAGGGACATTATGGCCAAAGGAGAGACCGTCCAAGTTCAACTGTTTAGTCCCAATATAGAACTACCAGACTTGGTGATTATCGGAAGTCACTGCATAGGTATCGACATTCTATTGAGGGTCATATCCAAGAAAAGAACACGGTTCTCAGCCAAGACTATCAACGTTGGCTCCGTTGGAGGCCTCCATGCAGTCAAGAAGGGTGAAGCCGACTTGGGAGGCATACACCTTCTTGATGAGAGATCAGGCGACTACAATATTCCCTTCATCAAAAGATATGCGCTCGAAGAGAGAACGGTCCTGATAAGAGGCTACTCCAGGGAACAAGGACTGATAGTTCAGAAAGGAAACCCCAAGTCAATACACACCTTCGAGGATCTTCTCCGACCCGGTATCACATTCATCAACCGAAATGCAGGCTCAGGGACAAGAATATTGATCGACATGCATCTCGCAGCGGCTGCGAGAAAGAAAGGTACTCCGATTGAGCAACTCACGGAGAAGATAGTGGGCTATGATGTGGAGGCGAAATCACACGGAGCTGTTGCCTCAGCTGTTTCACAGGGAAGGGTGGACGTTGGCTTTGGAATAAGGACTGTGGCTGAGCAGCAGGGTCTGGAATTCATACAATACGGTAATGAGCGGTTCGACTTTCTAGTTAGCAGGAATCGCATGGATAAGCCCTCCGTTGCCCTGTTCCTCAATACACTAAGATCGGATGAGTTCAAGAGATCGCTCAAGAATGAGGCGCCGGGCTTGCGTCCAGACAACAATACTGGCAATCCAGTGACGCTGAACTAGAGTTCAGCTGCATGCCCTCACAATCACGTTAGAAAGTGCGTGCTGAAAGTAGCGATCAGCCGTTCGTCGCGCGTGCCCTTGAAGCACATGGAGCCATAGATTATCACATAGCACGGGAAGCCCAAATTCATCAAGTACAAACGCTATCTTAATATGCCATATCATGGCTTCGGATGTTAAATAATCCGGCTTGTGCGAATTTTTGAGGAGGCTCAGTAAGATTATTCATCTCTCGAGGAGTGGAAATCTGATAGTCAAGCTTGATACCAACGCACTTCCAAGAATTGGTGAGAAAGTGTTTGACAGCAGGCTCAGAGAGATCGGAATAATTCATGACCTTTTCGGACCAGTAGCACGCCCCTACATTTCGCTAACTCCCACGACCTCTGACCCCTTTTCTCTCGTTGGAAAAATCGTCTACTCACAGTAGTGGTAGTGTCCAGTGCCAGAGGAACAGAAATCCAGATCAGGTGGAGTCGAGACTAGTCAGAAGGTTCGCATGTGTCCTGAATGCGGCCGATCAAGACTCATGAAAGACTATGACGCCGCAGAAGTTGTATGTACGGACTGCGGATGCGTCATCTTTGAGAAGCTTACTGACACAAGTCCTGAATGGCGAGCTTTCGACGACGAACAGAGAGCTAGAAGAGCAAGAGTCGGTGCTCCTATGACTTACACGATACATGACAAAGGGCTCTCCACTGTGATCGATTGGCATGACCGTCGCTCTTCGGGAAAGAGACTGACCTCGGCACAGAGAATTGAGCTTTACGTCCTGAGAAAATGGCAGAAAAGGGTTCGCGTCTCAGATGCCACAGAGAGAAATCTTGCAGTAGCACTCTCGGATATGAGCAAACTCTCTTCAGCCCTTAACCTGCCAAAGAACCTCTTAGAGACGGCATCCGTCATCTATAGGAAAGCCATAAAAAAGCGGCTCATTCGAGGTAGATCAATCCACAACGTCACCGCCGCGGCGATATACATGTCCTGCCGTCAATGTGGAATACCCAGAACCCTAGACGAAATTGCTGAGGCGGCAAATCTCAACAAGAAAGATGTGGGAAGAAGTTACAGGTTTATGGTCAGAGAGC
>JAPKYM010000105.1 GCA_026394315.1 Candidatus Bathyarchaeota archaeon
TACCACTGCCTATCGGGATGACACCCTCTGATACAACATGGGGTATGCTGGACTTTTCTGTGGTTCCCATTGTATATTTAACGGTGACAGGTGAGTGCTTTGCGTTCTCAAGTTTCCATACATCAGAAGGTCCTTTAAGCGTAGAGAATTGTGGAGTTCCACCTACCCACGAGACGGCCTGCATTGAATCGTCTTCTTTAATCAAGTTGGATTTGTGATTATTGGGGTCTAGAAATATGCCTGTGAAACTCCATCCCTGACCTGGAACGCCTTTCGGATCGGTGTTCGTTGTATCATCCATGAAAAAGTAGAGATTAGAGTCATCATGTTTGATTCTAAGATACACAATGCCCGTATTGGGATAAAATGCTGCAAAGGTCTTATAATGTTCAAGTTTAATCTCGGGTACATCCGACCATTCTTCAGGGTTCGTCCATTTACCGTCGAACGTAACAGGATTCTTGAGCTCGTAACAGTTGAGGACAGGTTCCGATTTGGCGAAAACCACAGGCACCAATGTTATAATCGCGATCATTAAGACTGCATAAGATAGCTTCATAGTGTTATAGTTCGATTGTTCAATATTTAAGATCCCACGCGAGCGGCGCTGCGAAGCCCGCGTGGTCCACTACTGCGCTGCATGCACAGCGGGGCATCTCTTGATGACTCAGGAAAAGGACCCGGATAATTTTTGTGGTGGACCGGGCGGGATTCGTACTCATGAAGGCATACGCTACGGTTAGCGAATTTCGTATCCAAGGATGAGTACGTTAAATCTGAAGGTGCTGCAGAAGTAAGAACCTTTACCATGATGTTACAGCGTCGTGAACTAACAGCGTTGGGAATGCAGGGAGGTATTCGTTCTCCGATTGCCTTGTCGACACAATGCTTTCCTGTTCTTGTGCCTCTTTGCAGCTGTGATGAAGTAGTGCCATTTGTTTCGGCTCTTCACACGTATGCCCGCCGCTTCCGCTGGCGTGGACCCATCAAGGCCTAAATGTGGACGTATGAAATTGTAGTTGAACAGAATTCCATCAGCTAAAGTGGCTCCAGATCTGACTCCGCCCAGCGCTCTTAGACCGTCGTACCTTGTTCGAAGCGTGCCGTGCAATCTCTCGATGAGATTGTTGTTTGAGGGGTTGCTGAACTTGGGTCCTGAAATGTGTTGCCTCACCTTCAATGACCCGACTGCTTTGTTGTAAGATTTGAGGGCATCAGTGACGAGGCGCCCAGGCTTCTTTCCAGCGGAACCTACTGCTTCTCGGAGGATTCTTGTGGCCTCCTTCACGCCTCTCCCCTTGGTCAGAGTGGATACAAGCAGGAATCTGGTTTTCCTATCTAGGACATTCCATAGATAGGCATGTGACTGCTTTATTTTCACGACCATCTCGTCGGCGTGCCATTCTCCACCAACATTTGGTCGGAGGTTCTCTGCATAATTGGTGACTAGTTTGGTGTATCGTTTCACCCAGTTGTGAACTGTCATGGGTGTGACCTCGCACCCGTATATCATCTCGAGATGTTGCTGGACTTGGCGAAAACTCAGGTTCTTCATGTAGAGGTCTATTGCAGCAGTTATCAACAGGGGGTCGTGTCTTGGCTTGGAGAAGCCTAGCGTACTGCTGAATTTGTGTCCACAATTCTTGCACTTGAATATCTGTACTCTCCCTGTCTTATTGTCTCGGCCACCCTTGCTGGTAGTCATGTCAGGCTCGGCGCCGCATCTGGGGCAAATGAAAGCTTCATAGTTAGTATTCAGCAGCAGAATCGTTGGAAGCCTCAAGAGATACAGAACTGAGTAGATGTGCTCGCAAGGCCCTCGGTTCTTCCTGAAATCGGCACATTCGCATCGCCATTTTTTTTCACGCCATCTCACTGCATACCAGTCGCTATGAGCTCTTGACCTAACAGTGTATTTTGAATCGCTGATCTTTCTTATGCAACCGCCTCGGAAGAGGATCCTTATACCTCGAATATGGCACTGGCTTAGAGTCATCATCGTCAACTGCGTTTAAGCCATGTACCGCAGGAAGGGAGTCTCAGCTGGCTT
>JAPKYM010000025.1 GCA_026394315.1 Candidatus Bathyarchaeota archaeon
GCTGGGTGTACCTGTATCTGAGACTCAAGCTAGGACTCTCGGAGAACAGAATCTTGTCGGGCCAGTTTCTTGGCCGAGCTCGCCACTCATCTTTTCTGGAATATTTGGCATTATGGAGTCACTCAAGATCTACAGTTTGCCTGAGGGATGGACCCTTGTACTTGGCCAAACACTATTCGCCGCGTGGGTTGGGTCTTTGGTTACTTTCTTGAATCTTCTTCCGGTCTGGCAACTAGATGGTGGGCACGTCTCGCGAGCTGTATTCGGTCGAAGAGGGCACAAGGTCACGTCGGTGGTCGGACTGGGGGTTCTCGTTGCCAGTGGCTACTGGTTCTTTGCATTGTTCTTGGTCTTTTTGATGACCGATAGTAGACGTGCTTGGGTCGCCGCAGAGCCTCTTGAAGATGTTTCGCAACTCTCGCGCTGGAGAACCCTCTTCTACATACCTGTCTTGGCAATTCTTGTCCTGTCATTCGTCACACCGCCTGGTTGAGTCGGCAGTCACAGTTGTACCAATTCTCCGAGTCACCCGATCGCTTCCAGAGAAAAGACACAGTGGAGCTACTTCTCGCCCTACTGAGATGTACACTCACATGCAAAAAGCTCTCAATAGAAGCGCTGGCTCACGCTGCACGATACCCATCATGTGCCGTCAAGAATAGCATTGAGAGGCTCGCCAGTCTCGGCTTACTCACCTATGAAGGCGCAACGATAAACATTGATCACCGAGATCGCCTCCGTTTGGCTTTGGAAGCCATTAGAAGCGGGGTTGATTCCGAGAGAGTCTGTAGAGCTCTTGACTTCAGGGAATTTGAGGATGTCGGATCTGAAGCCCTGAGGCTCAACGGTTACAAGACTTCTACCCGATTCAATTTCAAACACAGCGGTAGGAGATATGAAATTGATCTTGTTGCCGCAAAGGACTGCAGGGTACTTTGTATTGATTTCAAACACTGGGCTCATGGTCTATCGAAGAGTCGGCTATCCCGAGCTGTAAAAAAGCAAGTTGAGCGGACTGAAGCATTGAAGGCGGAAAAGCAATCGTACGGAAGGGAAATCGGCATTCGACGCGATCAGAAGATGGCTTTTGTTCCGGCTATAGTCACGTTGGCCGATTGCGAGACCCGGCTGGTAGAAAAAGTGCCCATAATTCCTATCCCAAAACTCGGCACTTTTCTTTGTGAGTTTGATTTCTTTCTCGACAGATTACGCATCATAGAAACGAATTGAGAGATCCAAGAACTTCCCGACCGGAGGAATACTGTAATGAACATTGTGTTAGACATATCGCCAGGGCACTTGGATCTTGATACCACACTCAGGTGCGGCCAAGTATTCAGATGGACTAGGCTTGGTGACTGGTGGTTTGGGATGCTGGGGGATGTTATGGTCAAGATGCGACAGGAAAAGCAATTCTTGAATGTCAAGACCTCAGCTGCAATATCCGAATCCAAACTCGAAGATTATCTTAGGCTTGATGATGACCTAGGGGCAATTATTGGAGGGCTATCTAAAGACCGCATCTTCCGCAGTGTGGCAAATCAGGTTAGTGGGTTGAGATTACTGCGCCAAGATCCTTGGGAATGTCTGGTCTCGTATATCTGTTCCAGAAACTGCAAGATCGCCATGATCAGTCGGATTCTGAATAACCTGAGCCAGAAGTTTGGAAAGAAAGTTGTATGGAAAAGGTCTGTCAACTACTGCTTTCCCGAGCCCAACGCGCTATGTCAGGCTGAACTTTCAGAGATCGCGTCTTGCGGCCTGAGATACGGGAAGAGGCAGGCTTATGAGCTCAAACAGATTGCAAAACTTGTCTGTGAGGGCGCCATTGACTTCGAGATTCTAAGGAGGATGACATACTCCGAAACCAAGAAAATCCTACTGTCTTTTGACCATGGAGTCGGGAACAAGGTAGCTGACTGCGTCCTATTGTTCTCTCTGGAGAAGCTGGAAGCTTTCCCCGTTGATGTCTGGGTCGGCAGGGCGGTAGTCCAGCTCTATGGAAAATTCCTTGGTTCTGAGTTCATCCAGAGGATCGATAGAACGCGGCACCTTAGCGCGAGGGACTATGGGATCCTGAGTGAGTTTGGTCAGATGCATTTCGGCCGTTACGCGGGATATGCTCAAGAGTATCTCTACCACTGGACGAGGCTTCAACACAATGCATGTGACCAGTGACGCACGGAACACGCGCAAAATGTGGTCGAACTCAATCATGAGCAAGCAAGCATGGTTCGACAAAGATTTCTGAAAGGACCACATTAAGCGCGTGTGCACAGTTGACCGAACAATTGGTAGGCTGGAAATAATGACAACGCATTTAAAGTCGTCGAGTCCTGTTTAGATCATAAGCAAGAACTAACAGGATAGATGAAGTGATGTTTCTCATCGGTGAGGCACTGGTCGGTAAAGAACCTGAAATCGCTCATGTGGATCTTATCATGGGCACTAAAGAGGGGCCAGTCGGCCAAGCTTTCGCTAGTTGTCTCGGGAACTATTCAGCTGGTCACACACCGTTGCTTGCAGTGATCCGGCCAAATCTCCCCTCTAAGCCCTACACTCTGGTAGTTCCAAAGGTTACTGTAAAGGATATCGCCGAAACAGCGAAGATTTTCGGACCCGCTCAGGCTGGCGTGGCTAAAGCTGTTGCTGACTCTGTAGAGGAGGGATTGATTCCACGTGATGTGGTAGAGGACTGG
>JAPKYM010000217.1 GCA_026394315.1 Candidatus Bathyarchaeota archaeon
AAGGCACATGAGATCTTGGAACTCGTAGGCGATTCCTGCAGTGCCGGTGATAGAATACTCAACATTGATCCTCAAGGCAACATATATCCTTGCCAGTTTGCCCAGCTTCAAGAACTAAGAGTCGGAAATCTGAAAGATCGACCAATTGATGAGTTGTGGAATGATCCGGCTAATCCTGTTCTTTTAGATCTAAGAAGCAAAGTTGACAGGCTGAAAGGTAAATGTGGAAAATGCGTCCACAAAAGGATCTGCAGTGGCGGGTGTAGAATCAGAGCCTACTTCGAGTCTGGTGACCTCTGGGCTGAAGACCCCCACTGCATATCATTTGAGGATGAAGCTAGCGCGCGCTAGCCAAATTCAGAAGCTGGCTCACGGGTTCAGGGCGAAATTGACTCTGAATTCTTTACCGAGAGTCTGACAGGGTTTCAACTTGAACTGGCCGATCTCCTGTATGTTCCTGACATGAGTTCCCCCGCACGGTATCCCCCGAAATCCCTCTATCGTCACAATCCTGAGATCTCGGCTCTTGGGTAAGCGGTCCAGACTGCTGGGGTCTAAAAGGAGCATTGCTTCCTGCCTGCTCATTGTTCTGGCTACGACATTGGCTCCCATTGAAATCGTGCTGTTCACTGTCTCCTCAACAGATCTGAGTTGCTTCTTTGTCGGAGGTTCTCCATGGTATGCAACGTAACTGTCATCACCGACCCATGAATCAGTTGTCTCAAGTTGTCTTCCCAAGACTCTGGGCAGGCAACTATCAAGCAGATGAGCCGCAGTGTGTTTCCGCATACATCCGTATCTTTGCGCCCAATCCAACGTGAGGCTGAAATCGCCACTCTGGGCGGTGCCTTTGATGTTTCTTCCCCAATGGACTACTACGCCCTTGGCAAACATTACCTTATTTACATGAAAAGTGAACTCTTCACCCAGTATTCTCCCTGTATCTGAGGGTTGCCCGCCAGACTTGGGATGGAAAATGGTTCGATCCATTACTAGGTATGCACCGTTCCGACCGTCAGGTTCAAACCTCAGAACGGTAGCCGCACTCTCTTTGAGATAGGAATCAGTCAAGTAGAGTAAATCCGTAACAGGAATATCAAGAACTAGGCTTTCCAGGTTCATCTACAACCACATTCTAGCTTTACGTTAGACAAGAGAAATAGATGAAAGTGAAATCTCTTGTGATTGTCGGCGACACAATTGATAATTAGGATGGAGACTAGCGCGCGCTAGACTGCGGCTCGGGCAAGAGTACTATGCAGTCAGGTAGAATGCTTTAGTATTGAAAGAAAAGGAGAGGGGTTGCAAGAAGCCAGCAACATCCTATTATGTCATGTCACCGCGTCGAGTCAACCATTAAGTTAGGCAGCGAAAAGACTGTAAATGGGGATCTGTTTGCAAGTCCTCGAGAAGTTAGGACCCCTTCTATCTGGGCCAAGAGTACGATTTGGCGGCGGCCAAGAGATTGGATAGCTTGGTCATGTATGATGCCCGTGATCTCACCACTCATGCTGTCTGTGTAGGAATGACGGGCTCTGGCAAGACTGGGTTGTGTATTGATCTCTTGGAAGAGGCCGCCATAGATAATGTCCCCGCGATAATTATCGATCCGAAAGGGGACATCACCAATCTTCTGCTTACTTTCCAGGATCTGCGACCGGAGGATTTCGAACCGTGGGTCAATGTTGATGACGCGAGGCGCAAAGGTATGAATGCCAGCGAGTATGCTCGTTACATTGCTGACACTTGGAGCAAGGGACTTGCTGATTGGGGGCAAGGTCCCGATCGGATTCGCTTACTCAAGGGCAGTGCAGATTTCCGCATATACACCCCTGGATCTGATGCGGGTTTGCCAATCTCTATTCTGGCTTCTCTAAAGGCACCAGGCATGAGTTGAGATGAAAATGAGGAACTTATCCGCGAGAAGATCCAAGGAACTGTGAGTGCTCTGCTGGAGCTTGTTGGAATCGAAGCGGATCCTATCCGAAGCCGAGAACACATTTTGCTTTCTAATACCTTCGAGTACTTCTGGCGGCAGGGCCAAGATCTGGATCTGGCCCGCTTGATCACGTCTGTTCAGTCACCGCCAATGAAGCAACTTGGTGTCTTCAATGTGGACACGTTCTTCCCTGAAAAAGAGCGTTTCAAGTTGGTAATTGACTTGAACAATATCATAGCTGCTCCCAGCTTCAGTGGGTGACTTAAAGGCGAACCCCTCGACATTGCCAGTTTGCTGTACACGCCTGAGGAGAAGCCTAGGCACTGCGTATTCTACATTGCTCATCTCAGCGATCCTGAGCGTATGTTTTTTGTCACACTACTGTTGGAACAAATAATCACCTGGGTAAGGCAGCAGTCCGGCACTACCAGTCTGCGCGCCCTGCTTTATTTTGATGAACTGTTCGACTTTTTCCCGCCAGTCGCAAATCCTCCGTCAAAGAAGCCGATCATGACTCTGATGAAGCAGGCACGTGCTTTCGGTCTTGTTTTGGTTCTTACAACGCAGAATCCTGTGGACATAGATTACAAAGGTCTGAGCAATGCTGGAACTTGGTTCATAGGTAAGCTCCAGACTGATCAAGATAAAGCGCGTCTTCTGGACGGTCTGCAGTCTGTCTCCTCTGAATCTGGGAGCGCACTTGATCACAAGCGAGTGGCTCGCATTCTTTCTTCTCTAAGTGCTCGTGTCTTTCTGCTTCATAATGTGAATCAAGAACGTTCAGTTGTCTTTCAGACACGGTGGGCCATGAGCTACCTGCGGGGACCTTTGACCCGCCCTCAAGTCCGTCAATTGATGGCTCCATTCCGTGGTGAAGGAGTTGCTCTAACAGTTCCCCCCGCCGTTACACCTGTAACCTCAGCCCTTCGACGGGATGTCGCCACCGCTGTTGCACCGCCTCCTGAAAACGTGTTTTCCCAAACGTCTAGTTACAGCGGTACGCCTCCGGTTCTTCCTCCTGATGTCACGCAGGCATATTTGCCTACAAGGATCAGCGACAACGACGCTCTGAGCACCTTGGAACAGAAGGTGGGTCAGAGCCTTGAAGCGATCAGGAGAGACTTGGTGTATGAACCGGATCTGCTAGCTCTTGGCCGTGTCAGCTTCGTGGATCTCACCCGCGGTGTGAACGAGAGCAGACAGGTCGGGCTACTCATTGGAGGCAGCAATTTGGGCGCAGTTATCCGATGGCAAGACGCTGAGGCCCTAGACGTTAATGCGAATGAGCTCGCCCGGCAACCTGAACTAGGTTCACTCTTCACCCCTGTGCCCACTGAACTGAGTACTTCAATCAGGCTCAAAGCTCGCGTGAAGGATTTCACAGACTACTTGAATACTGACCAAGTGTTGAACCTCTACTACAGTTCAGTCTTGAAGGCTTACAGTAAGCCAGGTGAATCAGAACGTGACTTCAGGATCCGTGCCCAGCAGATGTGCCCAGCAGATGACTCGTGAGTTACGGGATTCAGAAGTGGAGAAGCTTAGGCAGAAGTACCAGCTGCAACTGGACCGGGTGCAAGAACGTTTGACACACGCTCAAGATGGGTTGGCTGAAGACCAGGCTGAGTACGAGGCACGCAAACGTGAGGAAATAATCTCTGCCGGCGAGACCGTGGCCAGCATGATAGGAATCTTCAGACGTCGACGTCCCACAACCGCCCTCTCACGTGCCGCTACCAAGCGAAGACTCACCTCAAGTGCCAAGGCAGATGTCGAAAGATCACAAGCAGAGATTGCTAGACTTCAATCTGAGATGGACGATATACAGCGAAACATGGAGGAAGAAGCCAACGCTGTCAGTAACAGGTGGTCCACAGCTCTTGACAATATTGAGACTTACTCTGTCAGGCCTAGGCGTAGCGACGTTCAGATCGATCTAGTGGCCTTGGGTTGGGCGCCTTACTGGGAACTTGACTGCCGCTCAGGTGGGGGCAGAATAAGTCGAGAACGAGTCCCAGCTTGGCGCAAATAGTCAAAGGGTTCCTTCTTAGGAAAAGGATGCGCTATCTGGAGTTCTTTGATGCATTTTCAAAATCAGACGTTGGGTTTCAAGTTCTCTTCAATACTAACAGCCCAAGCCAGTAATTCTTCGTCAGCGTACCAGCTTCCGGTAACCTGCAAGCCTAGGGGCAGTCCATTCTGGCTAAAGCCGGATGGCAAATTCAGAGTCGGCAAGCCACCATGAGTCCAAGGCAGGTTCATTATTGGATTACCGGTGCTCTCAAGGCCTTTTGGAGCTGGCCCTGTCGCTGCTGGAGAGAGCCACAGGTCGATACTATTCTTCTCCATGAGTTCAATCAGATTGGCCCTCAGTTCTTCACGTCCAGACAAAGCGTTTGTTAGCGAGTCTTCTGAGATTGATTTGCCTCGCTTGATCATCTCTCGAGTTATTGGGTGATACAGTTCACCATATTTGGTGAACCATTCTGCGTGAACTTGAGCCATTTCAGCTGCCACAATGAGGCTATTTCGGGCCGCGATCTCATCAAAGTCAGGCATGGCATCTATTGATTCAACTTCAAATCCAGCTTTGGCCAACCATCTGACGGTGGCACGGAAATGGGTCAAGCCTTCTTCGGTGGTATGTCCAAGATAGGGGCCTTCAGGGACTCCCAAGACGGGCTTATAGTTCGGCACCTTTGTCTGCCAGTTGGGACAAAGCAGACTTGCCACCAAGTTTGCTCCCTTGGCGTCAGATGTGAAGAATCCTACATGATCCAGCGAAGGCGAAAGGGGGATTATTCCTGCGCGCGAGATCCTATCGTAGCTGGGCTTGTAGCCGACAACACCACAGAATGAGGCTGGACGAATGATGGAGCCGACGGTTTGAGTTCCCAATGCTACAGGGCAAAGTCCTGACGCTACAGCCGCAGCAGAACCACTGCTTGAGCCCCCCGGTGAATGTTCTGGGTTGTGCGGGTTTCGCGTTGGACCTGGTGCAAGATAGGCAAATTCCGTGGTAGCTGTCTTGCCCATGATCAATGCGCCAATTTTTTTCAGAATGGTGACACAATCTGCTTCTTTACCCATAAGCTCATCTGGTGGTAGCTGACTGCCAGCACGAGTAACGAGCCCATCGACATGAAAGATGTCTTTGACTCCAACAGGAATGCCAAAAAGTGGTCGACGCACCTCGAGTTGTGCATAACAGACTAATGCTCTAGCATCCTGACGCAGCCGCTTAAATCGGTTCTCCTCAGGAACAAAGGCCTGAATCACTGGATCCCTAGCATTGAACTGAGTCTCGAGGGTACTCAGGTAAGTCAATGGCGTCAAATCGCCACTGTGCAAGTTTTTCACCAGCGAAGTCAAGCTATTGGTTGCAAGTTGAGTCACTATACATCACATTTATCCCGCGCTTCCCTTGAAACATCGAATATTTCACGTTATTTCTAGCACTAAAGTATGTACTAACTAGGGCGCGAAGCGCAACTATTCTATGATTCTCTTGAAGCTTACTGATGCTGCAACGAACATTATTGCATCAAATAGTGCAATTGCTAATAGATCGATTGGAAGATCTGTTAGATCACCACTAATCATTAGCCCTCGCACAGCATCGACAACATAGCTCATGGGGTTAAAAAGTGCAAAATACTGTAGAATAGGCGGCATCATTTTAACAGGATAGAGAGCGTTGCTTGCAAAGAAAAGTGGAAAAATGATGGCTTGTCCTATGCCCATGAATCTCTCCCGAGTCTTCATAAAGGAAGCCACAAGAATAGATATGGATGCGAAGCCTCCGGAAGCGAAGAATATTATCAGAAGTGCTGAAATGAAATATGCTATGTCTGGTATGAATCTGACTCCAATAAGCAATGCCACTGGAACGATTATTAGGACCTGAAATATTGCCCTCACACCAGAAGACATTGACCTACCTATCACGGTTGAGTACTTGGAAGCAGGCGTGACAAAGAGCTTCTTCAGAATCCCCGACTCCCTCTCCCACACCATAATTAGACCAAAGAATATTGAGACAAAGGTTGTCGATTGTATCAGTACACCAGGAGTAATGTAGTCTGTATAAGGAATGCCGCCAGTCGGTATTGCCTTCACCCCACTCATGATAGGGCCATAAATTGCAATCCATAGAATCGGCTGGACAGCTCGGGTATAAAGCTCAGTCCTATCATGTCTGAGTCGCCTGAGCTCAAGTTCTATCATAGCAAGCATATTTCTCATAAAATCAATCAAGACTATTACCTCCTAATCCTGTCCCTGACCTCTTTGACCTCTCTAATTGTTCCAATGGATTCAAGTCTGGTTCCAGCGTACTTCACGAAGACATCATCTAAAGAGGGCTTTGTTAAAGAGATCTTCTTAACAGAAACATGCCCAGTCCTAAGAACCTCCATCACTTGAGGTAGAGCTGTCTCAGCATCTCCAACACCAATATCGACTTCCAAATCATTTACGACAACCTCATTGGCCACATTCAACTTTCTCACTTTTTCCAAGAAATCTTCACTAACACTATTACCTTCCATGCTGAGGCGAATGATTTCTCCCCCAACACAATGCTTGAGCGCTTCCGCTGTACCCATCGTCACAATTTTTCCTCTATTGATGATGGCGATCTCATCGGAATAGAGGTCGGCCTCGTCCATGTAATGAGTATTGAAAAATACGGTTGAGCTATACTCACTCTTGAAGGATACAAGTTTCTCCCAAACAGCATTTCTAGCAGAAGGGTCTAAGCCAATAGTGGGCTCATCCAAGAACAGTATCTGAGGCTTGATCAGCATAGCACATGCAATCTCAAGTCTTCTGATCATTCCGCCAGAGTAGGTTCTTACGAGATTGTCTTTAAACTCAATCAAACCCATGTCCTTCAAGGCATCATTAATGACCCTTCTCCGCTCTCGAGAGGCCATGTCATAAATTTTGGCGTATATTAGGAGATTCTCATAGCCGCTTATATCGGTCCAGACGCTCATCTCCTGAGGTATATACCCGATGAGCTTTCGAATTTCGGCACCATGCTTGACGACATCCAATCCTAAGACATGAGCTTCACCAGAAGTTGGTTCAATCTGTGTAGTTAGAATTCTCATCAAAGTAGTCTTGCCAGCACCATTAGGGCCAATCAAGGCGAAGATCTTACCACTTTCAATCCTTAGATTGACACCATCTAAGGCCCTAGTCTTACCTTCAAAGACTCTAGTGAGGTTCTCTACATCAATGGCAAACTCCATTCGTAAACCGCACCTCAGACTCTAGATTACAGCACTGATCGTTTGTTTGTTAGCGCGCGCTAGCTGCTAGGACAACCATGATGATTGCAGCCAAGGCAATGATCTTGCGCAGCATTAGTCTATCTGACCCTCGAAGCGTGGTGTTGGAGCATCATAGATCTTTGATTCCTTCTTTATCAATCTCTCGAATTGATGCATCCAAAATATGAGCCCTTACGTCAGTTGGACACAGCAATCTTATTCCTGATCCTATCGCAGAATGATCCATTGCAGGTCCACCATCATGGACGAACCCAAAATTATGATCCGCGGAATATATACAACAGCCCTGACAAAACTCCTCACAGATAAAGGGTTCCTCATTGCTCAACCTTCACATGTCACAGTTGATAGGTTCAAGATAGATCGACTCTACGAAAGAAATGTCAATGTATTCGATAGAGAGGATAGGCAAGGGATCGTAGTAGAGGGCGAAGCTGGGGCTGCAGAGTCAGCCTTACAAACTCTCAGTCAAACTCTTCCAGATATGATCGCCCGAGAAAAGACACTCTCAGAAGTCTTTCCCGCATCAGGATCCGGCAGGTTCAACCTCCAAACAGGATTCCTCATCTTCGATCTAGAATTTCCCTACGCCTCCAAGATTTTCCTAGATAACATAAGAAACCAAGTCGCGCCTACGATTGAAAATCATCACCTGCTCAAGACCATAGAACCTGATGCAGTGGACGCGTACGAATCGCTGCTAGACTCTGAACCAGCAAAACGAGAGGAACTGTCAAGACTGGCTAAAAGGAAACTGGTCTATGAGAAGCTGATTCCTGACAGCCCCTTGAAGATCGAGCATGTCAAACCTGACGGATCAGTAATAGAACTTGGCGAAGGTAAAATCCGAAATCTAACGGATAAGATATTGTCAATTCACAGGAGGATCCTAAGCCAAGGCGGAAAATATGACGGTCTAGAGGTTCCAAAATCGAACACAGACTTCGCTGTGACCTTGGCAGAAGAAGGTTCCCCAGTACTCAGACATTCATACTATGCAAGTGATGGGACCCTCAA
This sequence comes from Candidatus Bathyarchaeota archaeon, assembly GCA_026394315.1. Lineage (GTDB taxonomy): Archaea > Thermoproteota > Bathyarchaeia > 40CM-2-53-6 > RBG-13-38-9 > JAPKYM01. Next base: position 8,257 of record JAPKYM010000217.1, read on the forward strand.
GGGCGAATTCTACAACATCAACACACCAACCGAATTCTACCCAGACCGAATAAGATACGTAGATTTGGAGATAGACGTCATCAAGAGACCCGGCGAAGAACCTGAAATTGTTGATGCTGAAAAGCTCGATGATGCAGTGGATTCTGATTACATAAGCCGATCATTGGCTCAATATGCGAAGAAGACTGCGCAAAATCTGGCTTTGAAGTTCTCAAAGGTCTAGAGCTTTTAGACTGCAGCATCATGGTTGGTCTTCGTCAGAATCTCGCATCGCCAATCTCAATGTGTGAAGTGGAACTTGGAGCTCTAGATCCCTGCCTTCATCAGACTTTCTGATGACGATTGAGATGTAGTCCTTATGCATTCTGGCATAGAAATAGCAGTGTGGAGAATCTCTGCTGAAAGATACACAGTCCACTTTACCCTCAGCTAAGATGTCGAGAAGCTTGAAGACAGGGAGATCGTCTCGGGCCTTCATCAGATACAGAGACTCTAGAACATAATCGATGGTTGCGAACTCAATCCGTTTCTTGGGCGACTTGATGTAGACCTTCGCGACATCTACAGGTTGGTCAGTCATCTAGTTCTCTTCCAACTGCCGCCTTATCGTTGTCTCCAGTCTCATCCTGAATCGAAGTTGATTCTCACTTATTGGGTTCGGGTCCTTGACCGAATGCCTGAGGCATCGTTTACTAGGCAACCCTCACATGGCTTTCGTTTCCACTGCAGATTTAAACCTTGATGATCAATTACTGTAAAAGAAGTGGAAGAGAAGCCAAGTCCCGCTCACTTGGCTTGAAGATATATCTGTCAAGAATCAGACGAGTTCTTCAACAGCAGCCTTGACTTTCTCCATCCCTACCTTGATGTTGTCCAGGCTTGTGGCGTACGAAAATCTGAGGTATCCTTCACCGTATTTTCCGAATGCGGTTCCATGTACAACTGCTACGTGAGCCTTGTTCAGCAGGTGAAGCATTAGATCCTTAGACTTCATGCCTGTCTTCCTTATGTTCGGAAAGACGTAGAAAGCGCCGGTAGGTGTTTTACACGTTAATCCTTTGATCGAGTTGAGAGCCCGAACTATTGCGTCTCTTCTCTTTCTGTATTCAGCAGCCATCATGCTTACAGCATCTTGTGGGCCTCGAAGAGCCTCTATTCCAGCTATCTGGCTGAACGCTGCGGCGCATGAGGCTATATTGACCTGTAGTCTCGTCATATTGGCGATGACCTTGGCGTCACCGATCGCATAGCCGAGCCGCCAGCCAGTCATAGCATAGGTCTTGGAGAAGCCGTGGATCATTATTGTTCTCTCTCTCATTCTAGGTATGGAGAGCATGCTGTAGTGTTGACCCTCGTAGATGATCTTGGAGTAGATCTCGTCAGACATAACCCAAAGATTATGCTCCTCGGCTATCTCAGCGATCTCCTCCATCTCATTTTTCATAAGACTCGAACCGCACGGGTTGTGCGGTGTGTTAAGGATCAGAAGTTTGGTCTTCTTGGTAACTTTCTTCCTGACATCGGCGGGGCTAAGTCGGAATTCATTCTCTTCCTTCAGCGGAATCGGGACAGGCTTAGCTCTGACTAGGTTCGTAACAGACTCATAGATCGGAAAAGCCGGGTTAGGCATGATTACCTCATCGCCAGCATTAGCAGTAGCCAAGATGCCAGTGAATAGGCCGGGCTTGGCCCCTGGCATAACCATGACTTCCTTTTCAGGATTAATGTCGACTCCAACATCTTCTGAGACGTATTCTGCTATTGCTTGTCTGAGCTCGAGCAGTCCTGGAGCAGCTGTGTAATGCGTGTAACCGTTAGACAGGGCCTTGGAGGCAGCATTCTTGATGTTCTCAGGGGTGTCAAAGTCAGGCTCACCCATTTCGAAATGGGTTACCTTTGCCCCTGTCTTCTCAATCTCTTTAGCCATAGCGAATACTTCAAAGGCGGTCTCTGTTCCTGTGCGATCCATCCTCTCCGCGATGGAAGGCTGTTTCATCTTCATGTCCAAATCAAACCTCACTGTTTGAAAGTAGTCTGAACGTTTTCTTCTTCACTCGGTTGATGGTGAACTCAAACTGAAGCGTTCCACAATTATTTAAGGATGATTGGAAGTTTCATTGAACAGGGTGGACAGTTCAGTCTTTGTTCCAATCTTCTTGTCTGTTGCCTTCTTATGGACAAGCTTGGCAACGACAGCGTCTTGGATCGCAAGTCCGGTCGAATCAAATACCGTAATCTCTTTCTTTGAGGTCCGGCCTTTTTTCTTACCAGCAACGATCTCATCCAATTCGCCATAGATGTCGTCTCTGTGTATGAGGCCTTTGCTTGCCGGTACATTGATCTCTCCACTGTGCCAAGCCTGATCCCAATCATCGATCAAAACCTTAGATCTCTTCAGGATCGCAGGATCCAGCTCTTCCTTTCCAGGAGCATCAGCTCCTATGGCATTAATATGCGTCCCATCCTCTATCCAATCGTCCATGATGATGGGCTTTCTTGAAGGGGTCACGGTGCAAACGATGTCTTGACCCTGCACAGCATCCTCAACACTGTCCGCAGCGACAATTCTCAGATTAGGATACTCCTGCCTAGCATTCTGAACGAACCTTAGCTTCGCTTCTTCAACCAGATCGTAAACCTTGACTTCACAAAGCTCCCTGACATGATGGACATAGGCAAGCTGTTTGGTCGCCTGGACTCCTGCTCCTATTATTCCGAGTCTGCAGGGCCCATCCTTGGCAAGATACTTGGTCGCGACGCCACCCGCAGCTCCTGTCCTTGCAGCTGTAATCTCAGTCCCGTCCATAATGGCCTGCACAGCCCCAGTCTTCGGATCGATCAGTAGAATGACTGCCATCACTGTCGGAAGCTTGAATTTGCGATTCTCTGGATGGACATTCACAACCTTGACTGCGGAAACATCCATAGACTCCATGTAAGCCGGCATAACTCTGAGGTCCCCGTCATACTTCTCATAGTACAAGTACGTCTTTGCCGGCATCTGTACCCTGCCAAGCCCCTTCTCGCGAAAAGCCTGCTCAACAGACTCGAGAACCTCGTTGATTTCCAGAAGGGGCTTGATATCTCGATCAGTCAGAAGAAGTATCTTCAAGGTCAGCTCGGGACTAACATTCTCAACTCTAGGATGATATAAGCTGTTGCAGAGAACTTGCATCAGCGCGAGAACTGAACGGTCACGTTCTCCTTGTTGTGGGTCTGTGGCCTTCAGGCCAGCCCAACTCTTCACCGTTGAAGGAGAGCCTAATCCTACCACAATCTATCTCAGCAACACTCCTTACTGAAACACTGGTGTAAGCCCTCAGAAGCCTCCTTGTTCGATTAAGATTCTCCAAGACTCCTATCCCGACAAGAAATCCTTCACCATCAAGGAAGCCCAATATCTCTCCACGTTCAGGCCTTGCGGCCATAAGGCAGTCAACTTTGAGATTTTCAAGTGAGAAGTTCTTGTGAATTGCATCCCTCAAATGTTTTCTGTATCCATATTCACGGAGACTCCTACGTTCCTCCCGTCCTCTTGCCTTAATGAACTTCGGAGCCTTCACCTTCATTATTGGAGTGTTGCTTCTCTGACAGATCTGATCTAACTCACTGCTCTCAGCCAGACCCGCAACAAGGTCCGGTTTCAGTTCCTTCAACAACCGGAGCTTATAGGCGGCAGCTTCGTCGTTGGATACCCAGCCATCAGTGTTGATCACTGTAGGAATGTTGCTGGGAATGCGTGTCTGTAGTTGCATAATTCCCTCAATCACCTTCTCAATAACCGAGCCTGGGCTTGTCTCACCGATGAATACCATGGCATCAACGTTTGAACTTCCAAGCTCAATCAAAGGCTTACTGATGATACTCAGACCGAGACTTCCAGGAGGGCCCAGATCAGACTGGCCAATATCGGCATCGATCACGGCAATTCTGTCTCTTTGCTTCAGCGTATGATTGGTAAGGAATGTGCAGAAAGTGCTCTTTCCCGTGTCCGTAGAACCAATAACTACAGCTCTGCCAGCCTCCAACTTCTGAAAGGCCTCATAAGCTAGATACCAGGACTCGGGAACAGTGCTCCCGTCTACCTCCAAGTAGCTGGCTTTTTCACCAAGCTCAGCATCAAACACAGACTCATCGACAGTCTCGATCGGGAGTTGGCGTTCCCTTCTGATGATAAGGTTCCTTTTGAGCCGAAGTGGAGCGCCGAAGACTCCAGCCGATCCTTTCTCAAGCCTCAATGAGGCTGGACCGGAGATCAACATGGTCTTCCCTGCTTGCAAAACAAACTTCAACGACCCGCCACTCTCCAGGCCTGTCTCACTAGTGGGTGTGCAACCATGGTAAAAAATGCTTGGTCAATGAGCTGATCGCACAGTCAAAACATATAGCTGAGTTCCGTCCTCAACTGGTCTACGCTAGAAAGTGAGCCTGCTGGAAAAAGATGAGTATGCTCTCAACCCTCACGCCATCCTTGGACCAGCTACTCGGGGGCGGCTTCCACACAGGTTATCTCAGCCTAGTATACGGTGAGGCCTCCACAGGAAAGACCACACTAAGCGTGCAATGTGCAGTCGCAGCCTCAAGAAGAAGTCTCAAAACACTCTATGTAGATTCAGACCAATCCTTCTCCCACCAAAGGCTCCTGCAGATCATTGGATCTGGAAACACCGACGTTTGCGATAACATAATCGTATTTCTGCCGCAGTCCTTTCTTGAACAATCAAAGATAGTGGAGAGCCTCGAGAATTACATCACAAAGAGAGTCGGACTGGTAGTCATAGACACGATGACCTCTCTCTACAGAACAGCTCTCGGTGGAAGTGCAATGACCTTCGATCTCAATCGCGAATTGAACAGACAACTTGCATATCTCGTTGAACTTAGCTCAAGACATAATTTGACATCAATCATAACAGGACAAGTGAGATCCAGAGTCGACGATGTTGGATGGAAGGTAGAGCCTGTTGCACGCCGAACGCTCTTCCATTGGCCTAAGACAATATTAAGGCTGAAATCAACCGTCGACACGAACATCAAAGAGGTAAGACTTGAAAGGAGTCATTCCGGAGATGTTGCTGACAAGCGATGCTATCTAGAGATGACTGAGCAAGGCCTAAGGGACTTCCACTATCAATCAGGGTACCCACGATGAGTCGAGAATTATGATAACATGGACAGATCTGCTGTTTGCAGTATACATAGCCGTGCCCGCTTACTTAGCCAACTCATTACCCACAGTCTCCAAAGGAGGAGGGCAGATCGATCGTGGCTACCGATTCGTAGACGGTGAGAGGATCTTAGGGACGAACAAGACCTTCAAAGGCCTCGCGTTCGGTCTCTTCGGTGGTCTTTTAGCATCGATCGCAATGGAATTCCTTCTTGAGAGAGGGCTCTTCATTCTCGGAAGCCTAGCATCACTTGGTGCATTACTCGGGGATCTCTTAGGCGCTTTCATCAAACGCAGGCTAAAGATGGAGCCTGGTGCACCATTTCCTGTTCTTGATCAGCTCGACTTCATACTCGGAGCCCTGCTTCTGACTTATCCAGTGCATCAAGCCAGCGTAGGAACAGCGATAATTCTTGGACTCTTTACCCCGCCAGTACATCTTCTAGCGAACTTCATCGCATACCATCTCGGAGTCAAGAAGTACTGGTGGTAAGACCTTTAGCCTGATAGCTTGCTTTGGAGCAGTATAGTGGTGTAGTATACCACCAATAGTACTAGCATCAAACCTATGATCAGTGTCAGGTAGGCTTGACGTGGCCTGTAGACCAACCTTACGCTCCTTAGCACCATGTAGAACCCCACAGCTCCCAAGAAATAGAGCATACCAGAAATGAGACTCTCGTTTATTGTTTGCATGTTGAGATTTCCGGGATAGATGAAGGTCCAACCTCGGGCCACAGGCAACATAGTCAATACCCTGCCCGACATTACCTCAACCAGACTGTAGACGCCTCCAGCCAACACAAAGAGTGCGAAGGCCATCAATACTACCGTCATTATCGTCAGAGAAGGTCTGGCTGCCAAGAACCGTGGCAGACGGAATACTCTAAGTCTGAAGGCAAGATTATTGAGGAACCTATTCATCCTCCAACTTTTGCTTCCAACCGTCTTGCTCAAGTCTACCACATTCCCCTTGGAGTATTAGATCACAGTTATAAATTCTTAGAGTCTGGAACCCACAAGCATGTTAGTATCCGACTCAAAGTTGAAATAGTGTTGCTGTGACCATTTGTCAGGGTTGCGACGTTTTGCCTCAGAAGACATATTGCAGTAACTGTGGTCACGAACTCTATGTCGGTCTAGAACTTGAGTCGCCTTTTGAGACGATACATAAACATGGGGGTCTCTGCCCGGGATGCAAGAACAAGCTGGACTTCAACATAGAGGCGATAAAGATAACCCCTATGAACCCCGAACCTTAGCAGCGATTGATCACGGATATATACCCACCCGCAGCATTAGTTCCAATCGTTCAGAGGTGCAAGCATAGTGAAGATTGATGATTATGACGTTCCTGAAGGTCTGCGCTACACTAAGGAACATACCTGGGTCAAGGTGGAGGACGGCAAATGCCGGGTCGGCATAACAGATTACGCCCAGAAGGCCCTGCATGAAGCTGTATTCGTTGAGTTGCCTCAGGTCGGGGCTAAAGTTGAACAGCTCAAGGCCGCCGGAACTTTAGAGTCAGTCAAGGCAGTCTCGGACTTCAACTGTCCAGTCTCAGGCGAAGTCCTAGAGGTCAACGACGTCCTACCTGACAACCCAGAACTTGTAAACAACAGTCCCTACAGCGATGGTTGGGTAGCAGTGATTACTCCGTCAAATCTAGATCAAGATCTGGCCGCCTTGATGGACGCCCAGAAATACTGCGATCTCCTCAAGACGATAATAGATCAGAAGTAAGAATCCCCTTGGTGAGGCGGCTCCCCCTTTTTGAAGGGCCGCACCCACAGCGCGCGCTATTTTAGTTGCAGTCTTCGTAGGCGTGGCCGACGAGAGAATGAAAGGATTCCTGAAATGGACTCCACAAACATCACATGAAAGATCAGCTGGCAAAACACTATCAACCTTTCAAAACTGAATAAGAATGCGATTTATAATAAATCGGTCAGTACCCTTCGTCTCCGCTTCTGAAAAGCCCCGATAGTTGAACTCGTTGATAATTGGCGCGTGTGCTATGCCTATTGCTTAGCTCCACATCTATCGCAGAACTTTGCTTCAGTCTCGATCTCCGCGCCACAGCCATTGCACTTCTTATTCTTAGGTGCAATCTCAGTAAGCTGCCTAAGATCCTCCAGTGTCTTCTTGACTTCCGCTACCCTGTCATCGAAGTCCTTCTTTGAGAGCAGTCCAGCAGAATATGATGCGGAAGCATCATCGAGGTCTTTCTGCAGCATCTCCAAAACAGTATTCGTGGGCGAGGTCTGACCGGAATTCGGCGAAAGGGGTGGAATAGAATGGAGGTGCTGGATGTGAAAGCCAGCTCCTGGGCGGTTCCTCATTCTAAGAACAAGCACTAGCATAACTCCCACCAAGACTACCGCTATTGAAATCGCTGCAACAGATATCACAGTAATATTATTCATGGGAGAAATCTGCAGGTGAACTTCGGCAAGGTTCAGAGGACAAGTCAACTCGAACATTTATTTTCCCGCATCAAAATGGATTTCGCGTCCAATAATGCTGTCTCTTTGATGGAAGCAGGCCTCTCAATTCAACTAACCTTAACATTTAGCCATAATCACCCTATAAATCCACACCATCATAGCCACATCGCGGCAGGGCAATCGTCACCAAATCTAGGTTTAGAACCGTTAATATCTGAACGGCTCAAAAAGCGCCCGCCCAATTAGTCAGACGCGATTTTCCAGTTCTTAGGAATCTATAAATAACAGTGAACCAAGCTCCGAATCACTCTTGGAGAAATCCCGACCTTGCCACCTGCCAGAACTGCAAAACAACCGAAGACCGAAGAAATCGAGACCGCCACAAAGACCAAAAAGAAGATACTTATTGTCGCCTTCGGAGACAATCTGACCGCAGGCTATCAGTCACCCGGACCAGGAAAAGCACTGCCCAAGTCCACCCCCTACACCGACCCACTCAAGAGTATGATCGATGCATCCCTAGAAAAGATCGGAAAACTCAGACTCATAGAAGTAACAATCTACAACAAAGGGGTCAGCGGCGAAGCAAGCTCTGATCTGCTGCGCAGAATTGATAGCGACGTAATACCAACCAAACCAAACTACACAATAATACTTGGGGGTTCTAACGATATCGGCTGGGGCACGGAACCTGACGAGATCTTGGAGAACCTAGTACAGATGTATGAGAAAGCAGCCTCAGCAGGAATAGAAGTGATCGCCTGCACACTCCCGTCGGTAGTAGGAGATCAGACCTATATCAAACCAAGACTCGAACTCAACGAGTTGATAACTGACTATTGCTT
>JAPKYM010000328.1 GCA_026394315.1 Candidatus Bathyarchaeota archaeon
TACTATTTGACTCCAAAGCTCAGACAACATGTTAACCTCACCCTGGAAGGACGCTACACGAGCCTTGTCACGTTGAATTTCACCAAGCTCAAGCAGATATGCAGGCACAGCAAAGGCGGATTCTGCAAGAGAAAGAGGAGAAACTGCCGCTCACACACCTGCCCATACATAATCAGAGAAGAATAAAAGCCATTAAACACCAATATTGCAAGAGGCTCGCGCGCTTCTCGAAGGCATCTTGACGCGCGCGCTCAGCTGCCTCGGACTGCTTGCATAATAGCATCCACTAGGAGAACATCTTGGTTGAAGGCGTAATCAACCCCAGATTGCTTATCAAAGAGCCATTCATGCTTAGGATCATTTACTCGCGCCACGATACGCGGTACGCGGAATTCATTCTTCGCTAGCATGGCTATCGAAAGATTCTTTTCATCGGTTCCTGTCAGGACCGCTAGGACATCTGCTTTTTCTATCCTCGCCCTCCTCATGGTCTCGAGTCTGGAGCCATCACCCATAACTGTCAACACAGATGGAACTTTCTTCGTCAGATCTTCTAACGCATCTGAATTGATATCAATAACGGTGACCTTGTGTCCCTCCGAGGTGAGTCTGCTAGACAAGTAGGCTCCTGCCCCACCGCTACCAACAACAACGACAAACATCTTTGCATTACTCCCTAATGGCTGAGAAGCTCCTCAACCCTATTCATGGCTGTAGTTGAGACTGCTAGAGTAAGAAAATCATTCTCCTGAAAGATCATGCCCAGGTATGGTATGAGCGCTTCTCCTTGTCTTGTGATCGCGACAGTCATAACTTGGCTTGGGACGTTTATTGACTCCACCGGTCTCCCCACCAACCCAGGGGGTACTGCCAACTCAATAATCTGGACCTCTCCATTCCCAATCGTCAGCTTAGAGTAAAGTTCGGGGTGGACCAGTACATCTTTTATGAAGTTTGCTCCCCACTCGATGGGTGAGATTATTGATATTCCTAGCTTTCTGTAAACCTCAGCACTAGAAGGATCAAAAACTCTTATTGCCAGTTTAGGCACACGGAATTTGTTTCTCGCGATTATTGCCAAAGTAGCATTGAGGGTGTCACTATTGGTCACTGAGGCCAAGGCGTCGGCGTCCTGTATCCCTGCCTGCATAAGTATATCCCTATCAAGTACGTCCCCCTCGATCCGTGTACCTTTGAAATTGGGGCTTAAACGTGAGAAGGATTCAGGGTCCTTATCGATGACTGCCACTGTATGGCCTTCGGTATTAAGAAGCTCAGCCAGATACGAACCGACCCTTCCACATCCGACTACAATGACATTCACTAAAGATCTCACCTATTCGGGCCTCGGGTCCTCCTGTCTAGACGCCTTACTAATAATTTCCTCACTTCATCAGCTAAAAGTATTGTTGGTGCGAAGATGAGCGGGAAGAGCCAATGTTCAGGCAGCAACGGAGCTGTACCAAAGACTGGCTGAAGGATCGGAGTATATACCAATGCCAAAATGACAGTCAATTCAAAGGCAAGTCCCATAGGTAGTAGTGGATTAATTCTTAGGCTTCTTCTGAAGCTCGACGATCTCTCCGTCCTGCAGGCGAAGACATTTCCGACTTGGGACATGACTATGCCGACAAGGGTCATGGTTGTAGCCATGGCGTAGACAACCGTTCCTGGCTGTGCGAGAGAGTCCGCCCCGTATCCGTTGATGAAGTTCATCCAGAAGTAGCTTGCCATAGCTGCAATTGACTCAATTCCGCCAAGGAACAATAATGAATGTGCGAGAAATGCGCCACTCAATATGCCTTTTTTACGCTGTCGCGGAGGGAATTTCATGACGTCCTCCTCTGGAGGTTCAGCCCCCAAGGCTAGGGCAGGCAGCATGTCTGTTCCCAGGTCAACAGACAGGATCTGCATTACAGTAAGTGGTAAGGGTACCCTTGCCAAGACATAGAACATGAACGGGACCGCCTCAGGTACGTTGCTCGCGAAGATGTATTTTGTGAATTTCTTTATGTTGTTGTAAACAGCCCGTCCCTCTTCCACAGCGTTGACTATAGATGCGAAATTGTCATCGGTAATGATCATGTCCGCTGCTTCTTTGGCGACATCTGTTCCAGAAATTCCCATAGCCACACCAATGTCCGCTCTCTTGAGAGCCGGGGCATCATTCACTCCGTCGCCAGTCATGGCAACGACATGGTTCAATGTTTGGAGGCCGAGGACGACTTTCAGTTTGTGCTCAGGAGTGATTCGCGCGAAGATAATGTTCTCTTCTTGGAGGGTCTTCTGGAGTGTTTCGTCTGAAAGTGAATTGATATCTTCACCAGTAATTATTCGGGCTCGTCCGCTTATTATGCCGAGTCTTCTCGCAATGAACTCAGCTGTCAGGCCATAGTCGCCTGTAAGCATTAGGACACGGATGCCTGCCTGCTTGCACTTACGTATGGCTTCCTCAACCTCGGGGCGAGGCGGGTCCATCATCGCAGTTAATCCAAGAAATGTCATCGCAGTCTCTACGGACTCAGCCGCCATTTTCTCAGGGATTCCTGTTAAGTCTCTGTAGGCAATTCCCAGAACCCTGAGGCCTTCTCTTGCGTAGTTGTCAATCTGACTTCTTATTGCCATACGATCTGAATCTTGAATTGACAGTGCCTTGCCTTCCATGACAATCGTGTCGCACAGATCGAGCAGTTCTGCCGGTGCCCCTTTCACATAGGCTCTGAGCTCAGACGGCTGATCGATCGACCGGCTATTGTCACCATGTCTGACTATGACACTCATTCTTTTTCTCTTAGAGTCGAATGGAAGCAGGGCCCCTCTTACTTCTTGATGGGAATATGTCAAGCCTGCTTTGAGGGCCGCCACCAGTAGTGCACCTTCCGTGGGATCGCCCAGGATGCTCCATCCTCTTTGTTGATCGGTTGGCGCTATAAGACGGGAGTTGTTGCAGGTCATCGCGGCAGTCAGTAGCAGCTGGAGATCAGGATGATCGCCAGCGTGTTCCTCTCCAAGACCTGAGGAGAAGGTTCCCTGCGGGTAATAGCCTGCACCAGTGACCTTGATGTCACGACCTCCAACCCATATTCGAGTGACAGTCATTGCATTGCAGGTCAAGGTGCCTGTCTTGTCAGTGCAGATTACCGTAGTGCAGCCTAGCGTCTCAACACTTGAGAGCTTCTTTATCACCGCTCGCCGTTTGGCCATCCTCTGCATCGACATTGCCAGCGATAGGGTGACTGTTGGAAGTAATCCTTCTGGAACAAAGGCTACGATCATCCCTATTGCAAACAGGAAACTCTCGGCTGCAGCAAGGCCAAGGGATAGAGCCGCCAAGAAAACGATTGCACCTACCAGAATCGCGACGAATGTCACTATGAGAGTCAGTCTTCTGAGCTCCTTCTGGAGCGGGCTCTGCTCCTCTTGGATAGTCTCAGTCAGATGAGCAATTCTACCAAATTGCATGTTCATACCTGTTGCAAAGATCACGGAGACTCCTGACCCTGAGGCAACGTTGGTTCCACCGAAGATCATATTCGGCAGTTCGTAAGGGGTCTTGTGTGCCTTCGCTGCGATAGGTTGTGAAGTCTTGGGTACAGGTCTAGACTCGCCAGTTAGTGTGGACTCATCTGTCAATATCTCAAAATTCTTTATGACCCTGCCGTCGGCGGGGATCCTGTCGCCCTCAGATAGAACAATCACGTCTCCCGGAACTATGTCCTTGGCAGGGATCTGTTTCTCAGTTCCGCCACGAATAACTCGGGCGTATTGAGGAATGAGTTTCTTCAGCTCCTTTGTTGTCTTTTCTGCTCTGTATTCCTGCCAGAAGCTGAAGACCGCATTTATCATTATGACGCCAACTACTGCGACGGCAAGCTGAGGCATGGCGCCAATGTAAGCCATAACGGATGCTGACCATAACAGGAGCGCCATAGGATGTGTTAGATTGACTGCAAATCTCTGGGTGAGGGGCTTGCCTCTAACCTCTCTAATCTCGTTGGCGCCGTAACGTGTCAGTCTCGAGAAGGCCTCATTGTCACTGAGACCATCAGACTGTGTATTAAGAGCCTCCAAGACTTTCTCTGCGGATCTCGAATAATATGCTTCCAGATCAATGCTATCTGTCTTGGACAATTCGTAGGACCTTGAATGAGCTTTCTATCCGAGAGAGAGGTGATTAATGAACCTTTTAGAGCACGCTACCTATAGTCAATTCTCTGAAGTGCTGGATGCTGCTCGGTCAATATGCTCCAATTCTGTTATGATATCACATGCTGGGACAAGATAAATAGGCAGTCAGCGACTACTCCTGCCAATACTCTGAGGTAAATCCAATATTGGAGCACGCCATAGAGACATTTAACCTCACAAAGCAGTTCAAAGATCTAACCGCAGTCGATCATCTCAACTTTAAGATCAAGAAGGGTGAGATCTTCGGTCTGCTAGGCCCTAATGGTGCAGGAAAGACAACCACCATCTCAATGCTCTGCACAATTCTCAGGCCGACTGAAGGTACAGCAACCGTCAACGGTTACGATATATTAAAGGAATCCGGAGAAGTCAGGAAGTCAATCGGCATAGTATTCCAAGAACCCAGCGTAGATGACATCCTTACCGGCAGAGAGAATCTTCAACTTCACGCGATGTGGTACGGAGTGCCAAAGGAAACACGAAAACAAAGAATAGATGAGGTTCTAAAGCTGGTCGGCCTTGAATCCAGACAGCACAGTCTGGTGAAGACCTACTCTGGAGGTATGAGACGACGTCTTGAACTCGCACGCGGCTTGCTGCATTTGCCCAAGGTACTATTCCTGGATGAACCAACACTTGGACTGGATCCCCAGACCCGCGAACACATATGGGAATACATCGAACGCATGTCCAAAGAGAAGGATATGACGATTGTCTTGACCACGCATTACATGGAGGAAGCAGACAGGCTTTGCGACCGGATAGCCATAATCGACCAAGGCAGGATAGTGGTCATGGACACGCCTGAAGTGCTGAAGGGAAGTGTCGGTGGAGACATAATCTGCCTGAAGACGGCTGTTACCGATACTGAGCGGTTCAGGAAGATCACCAGTGTCAGCAATATCGAGGTGGAAGATGGCTATATTGTGCTTACAGTAGGAAATGCAGGTGAACACCTCCAGGAAATCCTTAATCTAGCTGGAAAGGTCGAAAGCGTTCAAATAAGGCCTGCGAGTTTGGATGATGCTTTCATCAGCTACACTGGAAAGGAGATCCGGCCTGATTCAGGCGAAGGCGGTATCGCCCAAAGAATAGTCCGGGAGAAAACCCTGAGATGAATGAAGCTGAGGCAATATACGCTCTATGGTACAGGGAGTTCAAAGTCTTTACTCGTGAGAAATCGCGAGTAGTTACATCAGTCTTTACTCCTCTACTTTGGATATTCGTGTTTGGCGGCGGGCTGGGCTCCACCATAGATATCGAAGGAATAAACTACCAAGTTTTCATATATCCGGGAGTCCTCGCAATGAGCGTTCTATTCTCTTCGGTTTTCTATGGGGTCTACATCATATGGGATAGAAAGATCGACATACTCAAGGAGGTTCTTGTCGCGCCTCTCTCGAGGACATCTATCTTTGTGGGTAAGGTTCTCGGCGGATGTACTGACTCGATGATCCAAGCCTTCCTCATGCTCATGATAAGCTTCACTGTCGGAGTCTACCTCACGCCTTATGCCTTTCTTATGGCTGTTCTGGTGCTTTTTCTTCTCTCTCTCAGCCTAGTTAGTGCTGGGCTGATTATTGGGTCGGTCATGGAGAGCCCAGAAGGATTTAACATGATTATCAGCTTCCTTGTCTTTCCACTCTTCTTCTTCAGTGGTGCACTTTATCCATTGAACAATCTCCCGCCTTGGCTTGCGGCAATAACGTATATTGACCCCGTGACATATGGTGTAGACGCCCTCAGAACAGTTACAATAGGAGTGTCGCGATTTCCGATCTATCTGGATCTATCTGTCTTGGCTGGTTTTGCCTTAGTGATGTTCACGGTTGGGACGATAGCTTTCGAGCGCATGAACGTTCTATAGAGAATGCCATTATCGTTCAATTCGAATCTCTTTGTATCCAAATTCAAAGGAGTCTGAAGATCGTTGGTCGCTACATGGCGTCTCCTAGACCTCGGTGAGCTGCCGCCCATATCCACCCAAGCAGTATATCATGCCGTGGGCATTGCTGTTGATCAAGGTCTGGCCGAGAATACGATCATATTCTGCAGCCCGAGCAGTCCACTCGTATGCCTAGGGTATCACCAGGAGCCAGGGATTGAAGTCGAAGTGGAATATTGCAGACAGAAGCAACTTCCAATTGTGAGGAGAATCTTGGGGGGAGGAGCAGTCTATCTAGATGGAGATCAGCTGTTCTATCAGATAGTGGTCTCCAAATCCGAACCAGAAGTCCCGGCTAGTATGCAAGAGATCTTCCGAGAATTCTTGAAAGCGCCAGTCAAGACCTATAATGACATTGGTATACCTGCTAGCTACCGGCCCCTCAACGACATAGAGGTTAAGGGAAGAAAAATTAGCGGAAACGGCGCAACTGAGATCGGCAGATCTGCTGTTCTAACGGGCAACATAATCTTTGACTTCAACTTTGATGAGATGACGAGGATACTGAAAGTCCCCAGCGAAAAATTCAGAGACAAAGTGGCAAAGACGCTCAGAGAGAGACTGACCACCATAAAGAATGAACTTGGTAGTGTCCCAAGCAGAGATAGTGTAAAAGATCTGTTGAGAAGAAATTACGAAACTAGCCTCAACGTGAAACTCGTCAGTGACGAACTTGCGCCAAGAGAGAAGGAGCTTATTGCGTCACTCCAAGAAGAATACAGATCCCACGAATGGCTATATTCGATAGAGAATCAGCACGAAGGCATCATCCAGAAGCGGCGTCTCAAACTATCGGGAAGAGCCTACATCGGTGAGGCGGTACACAAGACCGGAGGAGGCTTACTTAGGGTTCTCGTTGAGACGTTGGACGACAGAATAGTGGACATTATGATTAGCGGAGATTTCTCCTTGGTTCCTATGGATTGTCTAAAAACATTGGAAAGCGAGCTTAGAGGTGTCGAGGCGTCAAGAGAAGCCCTAATCGATCGTGTCAAAGATTTCTATAGTAACCACAGAGTCGAATCACCGGGAATGAATCATGAAGATCTTGCTGACGCAATAATTCTAGCTTCAACTCAAAGCCGAGGCTGAGTAGCGCGCAGGGTTGTCCCGATATTAGCATTCTTGTGCCATTTTCTCATGTATTGGCTATATGTGGTGCCAGAATATTTCTTGACCAATAGACTCAATTTTCAGCTCATTCAATGCAGAATAACTGAAATAGAGTATTTCTAATTCTGCTTCTTACTCATCAGCCTATACATGTCCGTGTTAAGCCACCGAATATCGGGACAAGGCCGCGCGCTAGGAGACAGGTGAAGGTTCTGGTCCCTCGATCTTCTTTTTCGTCACACCGGTCCTTTTCGGAAAACCTCTAGGCGCATTCGCTGGAAGATCCATTCTTTTGCGAAGCCTATATATTGTGGAGAAAGAAACGCCGAGCTCCCTAGATATTTCGCGATCATTCAATCCATTCTTATACAATTCTGAGAATCTGTCCGTTGGGACCTTTTCCGGTTGACGCTGTGGGGCCTCTGTCTTCCTTTTGAGCTGTTTGGTCGTCTTCTTCATATCCTCTATATGTCCTTCCAACTTCTCGATAGCAGCCCAGAGGCTTCCAGAGGTAGGGCTTCCGCACCTATCACAGAAATTGGACTGGTGAACCAGGACATTTCTGCAATTAAGGCAAGAGTAATTTCCCGCCATCTGTTGCACCATCTTGTTTGAATCTGGAATACCTGTTCTTTAAGCACGCTGAAGGCTTGACTTGGGTGTCACAAAGGTAATTTATTCACTTCCCAACCTAAATGCTTTGGGTTCAAAACGGATATGCGCTCAGATCAATGGGGTATCTTCTCTTGGCAAAGCGCTTAAAGCACAGATAAGGCGTTTTTCCGATCTAATCTTGAATCTTCAAAGCGACAGTGATGAATGGCAATTGAAGAGGCTGAATCTGACTAGGTCAGTTATACATCTTTCAGGCCTTAGTGTGGTCTTTCTAAGAAAACTCGTAGGCGTAAACCTAACGCTGTCTTTGATAATGATAGTTACTTTCATTTACTTGATTTCTGAATTGCTGCGTTTGAGAAACAAGAGTTTCCCGTTGATCAATCTGACGATCAAAGCTTCAAGGAACGAAGAAAGAAATCAGCTCATCATTAGGCCTGTGTACTATGCCGTCGGAATTGCCGCATCCATGATAATTTTCCCAGAGAACATTGGAAATTCGGCAATTACAATCGTGACCCTTGGAGATTGCCTAGCCGGGTTGTCGGGAACAATAATAGGAAGAACCCCAATCCCTTACAACAGGGACAAGACAATTGAAGGTAGCTTGATAGGGTTCATCTCAGCTTTCCTAGTTTCCTGCGTGTTCGTTTCTGTTCATGTGGCTTTCTTGGGAGCGCTGACGGGGGCATTTGCTGAAAGCTGCGACAGACTGTTAGATGACAACTTAGCTGTACCGTTAGCTTCAGGACTAGTCATGTCTCTTTTATCGTTGCCATTTCCGTGATTATCGTCGAACCAAGATGTCGCCAAGGCTTTTTCTATCTGTAAAATCACGATGGCCTCTGTTACCCCTATGATGCCGCCAAATATCACATCTGAAGGCCAGTGGGCGCCAACGTAGACTCTACTGTAGGCTATGATTGAAGCAAATGTCAACAGGAATGGAAGTACTCTTGGGAGTCCTTTTCCAATGATCACTGCTGAAAGGAATGAACTCTCGGCATGTCCGCTGGGGAAACTGAAACCCCGATCCGTGTCTAGGATTCTGGCCTCGGGTAGGACTTGGTATGGTCGCGGTATGTGCAGCAGCCCCTTCATTGTGTAATTCAAGGCACCATCCATCGATAGTGCAATGAACAAGAGTGCAGCATCTTTTCTTCTTCCTTTGTACCACAGCACAGCTGCAATTCCAAACCAGAAAATTGTTGAACCAACACGAGTGAGATATTTGGCCACAGTATCTAGGACAGGAGTCGAGAGTCTCACGTTGACCAGCAGAAATATTTCCTTATCCAAGGTTGACAGCGGAAATAGGCCCGATATTCCTTGGGCGCGTTGAGGGCCCTTAAGCAGGTCTTCAGCTAGTTCGGCCAGAAAAAGGAAAACTAAGATTATTGCCAACGGTGCCAAGATGTTTAATGCTTTCTTGAGGTGGATGGCAAGTCTGCTCTGTATATTCAACTTGTTGTCCATCCATTTGGTCCTGCTGGGACGGTCTCATTCGGAACGTAGTGAGTGTAAGTTCTCCATGGGTGACGTGCAGGGTAGTGTTTGGCAATCATTCCGCAAGGTCTTTCCGCATTTTCCACTGGGTTATACGTCCAAATAATGTTGGTCCTTTATCTATAATCTTGTAGCCGTTCTTCTGATAGAAACCTACAGCGTTTTCCCTTCCGTTCAGAATTATGTATTGTGACCCGTTCTCCTTGGCTCTTCTCTCTAGCTCCCTCAAGACTAGACTTCCGATGCCTCTGCCTTGGAAAGAGCTGTCCACTGCCATGTATCTAACCTGCGCCTCATCACTCGAGTTGAAGTGAGCTCTCCCCACAGCGATCACTTCGTCGTTCAAGCAAGCCATGACATGGATCGCCTCCTCCTCGTACTCGTCCCTTTGGCTTCCTTTAGGTTGATTCCAGGGTTTTCTAAGGATCTTCCAGCGCAAATCGTAGTATTTGTCAAAGTCCTCAGGTTTCTTTGGTTGACAGATCCTGATCTTCTGAGTTCTTGGACACAAATTCTCCATCTCTTTGTAAGCACACCTCGAGATTCTGTTCCCAGTAGCCCTGTGTTATGCGTTTTTCACCGAATAGCTTTTTAGTGCGGAGAACGATCTAGTCTCGTTGATGAGTTATGGCTTTATTACTCTTAGGAGCTCTCGCAGGTGGCGCATTAGGAGGCTTCGGAGGATGGGCGTTGGGTGGACTGACTGGAGCAGCTTTGGGTGGCCTTGCCGGAGGTGCTGTGGGCGGGCTCTTGGGTGCAACAGCTTATAATTATCCACGACAATACCCGGCATACGTCTTTCCTTACTTACCTTCGAGGTATCACTTCCAGCCATATTTCTTTGCGTACCCCACTGTAACCTACTTTAGGCCGCCTGTCATAGGCTACTGGTAACGTGACGCCATCTCCCATTTTTTGGGTAGACTCTTACGCCTGTTGCCGCACTAATTTCGCGCGCTAGCTTCGCAAGATGAACAGAGCACTCTTACAGAGTCAGCGGCGCGCTATCACCAATAAGAACTATAGGGTCACATTTCATTCTTTCATCACTAAGTAGATATGACAGTTTCCGCGCTTCTTGGTTCACGGTGACGCATCATGACCGACTACGACCTGAAGATTGGGACTCAGGGGCCCATATTCCCACCGATCGATAACGTTCTGAAGACCGTGAAGAAATTCGATGGGCTCTACGATTCTGTGTGGTGGCCTGACCATCTGATGGGGTGGATTCCTGACGCCTTATGGCAGCCTGAGTTGATCGAGCTTTCCAAGTTCCAAAAGAGCCCTCACACCTTTCTCGAAACCCTGACGACAATGGCTTGCGTCGCAAGCAACACTTCGAGCATTCTGCTGGGCTCTGCAGTAACGGAGACCTTTAGACGACATCCCGCGATGTTAGCTCAGGCCTTCCTCACTTTGGACCACATATCAAAAGGAAGAGCGATACTGGGCATAGGACCTGGCGAAGCTGAGAACGTAGTGCCATACGGGATAAGGTGGCGCTATCCTGCAAGAAGACTCAGAGAAAGCATAGAGGTGATAAGGCTTCTCTGGTCTGGGAGGATTTCAGACTATGATGGGCAAATATGGAAGTTGAGAGATGCCGTTTTATCGCTTCCTCCAGAGAGAGAAGGAAAGTACCCGCCAATATGGGTGGGCGCTCACTCCAATAAGACGCTGGAGATAACTGGAGAACTTGGAGATGGTTGGATTCCAGAACATCTGGAGATCAATGAATACTTCGAAAAGCTCAAGATGATCAGGGACGCTTCCAAGAAGGCTGGAAGAGAACCTGACAGTGTGACTCCGGCCCTCCTCACTTCTCTGATACTGGCCGAGGATAGTGAAGACTGTCGCCAAATGTTGGGGTCTGTCGCCGCCAAGGCTTACGCGCTATTGACCCCGTCAGAGAAGTATGAACAATACGGTTACAAGCATCCTTTTGGGGAGTTCAACGCCTACAAGCAATACATTCCTACAAGGGTAGAGAAGAACCAGATCTTGTCAGCTTTGGAGAAAGTGCCTGAGGAGATTTGTGAACGCAGATACATACATGGAAATGCTGATGAAGTTATCAGAGTGATTGAGAACTACGCTAGGAAAGGGCTTCGGCACATAATTCTTTGGAATCTCACACCGCTTTGTGACTATCAAAAGACAAGAGAATCCTTCGCAATACTGCTGAAGATAGTTGACTACTTCAAGAAAGGAGCAAAGAGGAATCCAGCTCCGTAGGAGCAGGCAGCCTCATACTAGCGCGTGCCACTGGAGGAACGAACAATCAGAACAGCTGATCCCATCCTCATCTTAGTAATTTTCTCACACGGGATGAATCATGTCCTTCAGCTTCTACTGCCAACTCTGCTCCCCACCTTGACGACTGAATTTCAGTTGTCCCATTATACAGCAGGCTTGCTTGTTGCTTGTTTTGTGTTGCCATACTCAATCCTACAGATCCCGTTTGGATACATATGTGACCGCAAGGGCCGGAAGAACATAATGGTCTTGGGGCTTATCCTCTACGCAGCCGCCACATTTGCGTGTGGACTAGCCCAAAATGTGATCCAGCTTGGTCTGGCTCAATTCCTAGCGGGGATAGGAGGCGCTTCTTACCATCCCGTTGGCATACCGATTATCTCGCTAGTTGTCAGCAAACAGAAGCGCGGTCAAGCAATGGGTCTGCACCAAACAGGGGGAGCTATCGGCTCCTTTGTTGTTCCTGTAGCTGCAGCGTATATTGGAGTCGTTCTAGGCTGGAGATACAGTTTCATCATACTATCCTTGTTCGGAATGATCACTGTTTTCCTCTGGCAAAGAATAGACAAATTGAGATTTGGAGATCAGGAAAAAAGAGAACATACGAATCCTAATAAGATGCTTTTCAAATC
The DNA here is from genome assembly GCA_026394315.1 of Candidatus Bathyarchaeota archaeon. GTDB lineage: Archaea > Thermoproteota > Bathyarchaeia > 40CM-2-53-6 > RBG-13-38-9 > JAPKYM01. Next base: position 12,259 of record JAPKYM010000328.1, read on the forward strand.
CGCAACAGCGAAGTTTCTGCTGCTACTATTCCTCTTTGGGCTGTTACACGTACTTCCTTTCAGAGGACTGACACCCTTTCTTACGACATATGCTACGGAAAAGTATGGCCTTCGCCTAGAGTCGGCTGCTCAGCTGTTATCATGGCTTCAAATAATGGGTATCTTCGGCAGCCCAATCTTCGGGAAATTGTCTGATATCGTAGGAAGGAAGAGGATGCTCGCTATTCTGATTCTATGTCAGTCGCTGGTGATGTACCTTGTTACATGTACATCTTTTGAAATTCTTGCGGTTCTTCTTGGTGCAATGG
>JAPKYM010000307.1 GCA_026394315.1 Candidatus Bathyarchaeota archaeon
TTATCCTTTCACTTATGATGGATCTACTTTGCTTGACGGCCATATACCGCAGGATGGATCTGGATATATTGCAGGAATCTTGCTTGCACCTTACAACGTGAGGGTTTGGGTGAATGAATACCTTCAGCCACAGGATATGATAGTTGACCTCACGAATAATCCGGGAGGGGTGCGCGTTGTATTTGACGTTGAACGTTCGGGCAGAGCTGACATTCTTCTTCATTTCAAAGACTTTGCGCAAGGACAAGTTATCCCTGTTGAATTTCCCTTGCGAGTTTCGGTTGGCCTCTATGATCGTGATGCAATATTGCGAGGACAGAATTACACGTTGGTTGAACCTGGAAAGAATTCCGCTAATGTAATAGTGACAGGATTCCTTGGAACTTTACGCGACTACGGACTTCCAGCCGGAACCTACCAGGTTGTCGTTACTGCTGACGGTTTCCTTCAATACTATGATTTCTTTCTAACAATCTCTGATTGCGCGCTAACCAGTGTGAGTTTAGACGTCATTAAGACAGGATCCCTGCTTCTATCGGTTCGCTCAGTGAACTCTCAATCACCAGCACAACCAAAAAACTGGCTATACCCTGATGCAAACATAAGAGTTGAAATTCTGGATCAATACCAAGGTTTAGTATACAAGACATCTTCCAGTCGACAGACGCCTCTAACCAGTAATGCTGATTTCTTCATTACGGGACTACGCGCTGGCACCTACATAATTCACGTCTATACTTTTGGTTATTTTCAGAAAAATATCTCCATAGTAGATATGGCTGATGGAATAACAAGTGACATGACACTAGATGTGGTAATAGGCGGTGCAGTTGACGTCAGCGTGCTGCTCTTTAAAGAAGACCTACCAATACACGCAGGTGAAACCTATCCATTTTCATCTACCAGAGTTCCTTTTCGCGTCGAACTCTATGATGCTCAAGATCAATTCGTAGCTGCCAATGCTACATATATTCCAGCTGACGCCACGACATTCAGCTTGCGACTTAATGGATTCAGGAATTATGCAGGCAATCCAGCATTAAGATGGGTTAATTATTACGATGCAACAGATGGAGCTTTTCGAACTGAATATGGGTTGCCACCTGGATCCTACTGGGCTGTGGCCTATCTGCCCGGTTTTTCACAAGGTAAGACTATTGAAATGGTGACTGTTCAGCCAGGTGGACGTTCCAGTATAGTTCTGGATCTTAATCGTCTGGCACACCTTTCCGGGGACGTCACCAGCCTCAACATGTTTGGCGAGTCCGTACCCTTGAACTGGGCAATAGTAGACGCGATCGGCTCAGAAACAAAGGATTTCGCACCGACACTGGATGGACACTACGATATGTGGCTGGAAGAAGGACGATACCTACTATTCTCCTCCCTTAGAGGATACGAAACTTCCACAATGCAAACAAGTCTGTCGAAGGGGTCAGACCAACAAATCAACTTCAAACTAACTCCAATCGGATTCAAGATCCCGGAGTTTAAAGCACTCGGCTATTTTCCACTAATCCTCGCAGTGGTCTTTGCGGTCACCTACGTCGTTAGATCTCGCCATCAAAAAATCAAAACCATTAGCTGTCTAGAGCTGGCGACTCATCCGCTTCAGCAAAAGACATCTATGCCTTCAAAGACAGACCTCTGCAACCCTGGCAGTTGAAGTCAGCGCGCGAGTCTCTTCCAAGATTTTGAGAGGTAATCCTTAACCTCTTCATCGTTCAGGTCGTACCAGTTCACGTAAGCATCCGCAACCGCAAAGACTGGTCCAAATCTAATATTCAGACAATAGACCATGTCGACCTCGGGGGAGATCACGTCCAAAGCCTCACCGTGTGCTGTAGGAACAGCGACAATCACCTGCTTCGGGCTCTGCTTTCTTATCGACCTTACTGCAGCTAGCATCGTATAGCCGGAAGCCAACCCATCATCCACAAGGACCAGATCCTTACCCGAGAGATCTGCCGGCTCCCTCCCAGCGCGAAACTTCTCTAGCCTTTCCTTGATCTCTTGCAACCTTGAAGCAGCCATGGCACGAATCACGTGCTCACTCAGACCCAGCTCCGCCACAAGACGCTCATTCAAAACCAAAGTCCCATCCAAAGTAACGGCCCCAAAACCAGCCTCAGGATTATCAGGCAAAGGCACCTTCCGAACAACAACCACATCAAGCGGCACTCCCAATTCCTGACATATACAATAGCCGACGGGAACCCCGCCTGAAGGAATCGCTAAGACCAAAGCATCCCCACGGATCTTGCCCCTGAGCATTCCTGCAAGAGACCTCCCCGCTTCACACCGATCCCTAAACAAGCGAGTCCTTGACCTGAAGCGGGGTTCATCAACAACATTACCGCCGAGACCCAACGTTCCCTTCCTCCCACATCAAGATTCAACAAGAAGATCCGTAAAGCTTGTGCTCCCAGCCCCAAGTATCGGGCACGAGCCGCGAGGTTATGTCATACGTGGATGTGTTCTGTGTCGGCTCCATGCCACAGACAACATCATTGCTTCTGAGTTCGTGCAAGCCTCGGACAAAAGGTTGATGACTGGTGTGGTCAATTCTTCATTGTTCTACAACTTTTCCAGCGGTGGCATTATTGACGAAGTTGCTCTGCAGATCCTGCAACAGTGAGGTTGAACCAATAACGATCAGTACCAAGAAAAAAGGTCAAGGAATGGGTTCTGTAGTTGAAGGATATTGGTGTTCAAAATGTGGTCTTTTGATCGCTTGTGAATGCAAAGAGTCGAGAGAGTCTGGCATCTGCTCACATGTGTTGTCGAGTCTCGAGGTTTGTCCTTCAGAATGTGACTAGCAAGACTCTGACATTTGTTTGAACCATTTTCTTGA
>JAPKYM010000110.1 GCA_026394315.1 Candidatus Bathyarchaeota archaeon
AAGCTTGTCTTCAAAGGGGCCGACCATTGAAGAGCTTGCAGCAATGAGTTCGGCCATGGAGAAAACGAAACGAGTGAAATTCAACTTCTCAGTTGACAAACCCCTGGTGACTGCTGGCGGAACTGGCGGGGACACCCTCAAGACAATCAATGTGACTACTCCTGCAATTCTGTTAGCCGCGTCGGCCGGAGCTGTAGCTGTCAAGAGTGGCGCAAAGGCCTTCAGCTCTAAGACTGGCGCTACCGATCTCGCTTTCACAATAGGCATAAACGTGGACTCGAAACCCGCAGCGGTAAAGAGATGCGTGGAAGAGATCGGCACTGCTGTATGGGCCTCAGCTTCAACTTATCCATGGATGAATCCTCTTGTCGATCTAAGGAACAGTGTCACCGCTCCGGTCTTCTTCCCTTTGATGGATTCACTCAGATTAATGATCGCTACTGCCTTGAATCCCTTCTCCACAAAGCGACAGGTTCGTGGTGTCTCAACTCCACAGACTGAACTTGTAGCGAAGGTTTTCGGAAGAATAGGATATGAAAGAGCTCTCGTGCCTCTAGGATATGGTAATGATGACAGCATTCGCATAGATGAGTTCTCAAACCTTGGAAGGACGGTCGTCTCTGAGCTTCTCTCCAACGGCAAAATCGACACTTACCAAGTCAATTATGAGGATCTCGGTGTACGAAGAGGAGATCCCAAAGAGATAATGGCCAGAGACACCCATCTGGAGAACGCAAGGATTGCAGTAAATATTCTCGCAGGAATAGACCGTACGAGTCGCAGAGATCTCATCATAGTCAACGCGGCGGCAATACTGTACCTGGCAGATGAAGTCAGTACGCTCAGAGAGGGCTGTGAACTGGCTTCAAACGCCATAGACGACGGGAATGCTTTACGGAAAGTCAGAGAATTGGTAAAATGTAGTCATGGAGACAATAGGAAACTCTCGAGACTCCTTCCATCGACTCTCACCTAACTACTGTCTAACTTCAAGAGGCATAGTATTCGAGGATGACTGTACCATCAATGACTTCATGACTCTTGAGACGTAGTCTGAGCGCGCTTTCTATCCTAGAATAACCTTCTCCACCAACGAGCGTCGGAGCTGCCCGGCCGCCCAATATTAGAGGTGTAATCCATACGAACAGCTCATCAACTAGTCGATCCCGTATGAAGCTCCACCGAACTTCTGAACCACCTTCCACAAGGATTTTTCTTATGCCTTTGCGGTGGAGCTTATTCAGCAATTCTCCGATGGGGATTTGTTCCTTGCCCCTGAAGGAGATTATCTCAACGCCTTTCCTAGCCAACATATCCTTTCTGTCTTTGGGGGCGTTTTCACAAACCGCAATAACAGTTGGAGCATCATTGATATCAAAAATCTCAGAGTCTAAAGGGGCAGAGATACTGCTGTCAAGGACTACTCTGACTGGATTCCTGCCCTGAATCGCCCTCACAGTGAGCCGGGGATTATCTTCAATGACGGTTTTGGCTCCTACCAGGACGGCATCGACCTCAGCTCGAAGCTGATGAAGCCGCTTCAGAAGGGTTTCACCCATCAGGGGAGCAAGAAGCTTGCCTTTCCTGTTTGTAGGGGC
>JAPKYM010000306.1 GCA_026394315.1 Candidatus Bathyarchaeota archaeon
GCTCAGAAAACATTGAGAGGAAAGGCAGACTCTTCAAGTGTCTAGAATGTGGATTGGAGGCTCATAGAGATGCTATTGGCGTCTTGAACATGGCAAACCTTCAGTATGAAGAAACAGCTATCAGGGTGATGACACACCCTAAACTTCTAAAATGGGATGGAATGAGGTGGCAGCCTAGAAGGGCAGTGACCCACCAACCAATGAACATGGTAGAAGCTAGAATCCCCTGGCTTTAGCCGTGGGAGTGTCAAGTCCGACCACCAATCTGCTACCTAAGACCTGTTTTGCAACATCCTTGTTCAATTCTAGGACAAGATCCGTAAGAGAGCATGTTTCAGGATCGATAATTAGATCTTTGACTTTGCCTACTATTTGCATTCCAGATCCATACACATTCATCTTCACAAAATGGCTACCCAGCATAGGAGTCCACTATCAGAACCGTATTCAATTATCAAACTAAACACTTTCGGTAGCACTGACCGAGAAGTCACAAAAGAGACTATAAGTGAGGCTCAAAACAACATTTTTCAGAGAGGTCATCTGAATTGCTCAGAAGCAACAACAGCATTGTTATAGGGTGCTGAGGACTTGGCGTACAAAGCTCTTCGGTCAATGAGAGGTGTGCCCTCGGGACGAGATGCGCTACGTATGATGCAGCGCATGGGCATGGAAACCAAGACAATAGACGATGTCAGAGATGTCACCATAAGAACATCAGATCGAAAGATCGTGATAGATCAACCGGTTGTCATGTCTATTGTGATGCAGGGTCAAAACATGTTCCAGGTAGCTGGTGGAACCGTGAGGGAAGAGCCGCTAGCCGTGGAGGGCAAACCGGCAGTTCCTGAGAGAGTAGGCATTCCTGAGAGTGACATCGAGCTGGTTGCTCAACAGGCGAATGTTACCGCAGAGGAAGCCAGAAAAGCTCTGGAGAATTCTGAAGGAGACTTGGCTAAGGCTATAGTCTCACTCAAGAAGTAAAAGGCTCAGCCTTCCTCTTTTAGTCGCCCTTTGATCCTCTTCAGGCGGAAGAAATCTTCTCTTTCTCTCTCTTCAAGATACATTCGGATGAAACGGATTGTATTCCCCATTCTTGGGATTATGACATATTCGAGGCTGTTGACTCTTCTTTTGACGGATGCTATTGCCTCTGCCAGTTTTGTCACCGCCGCTTCGATGGTTGCTAAAGACCTATGATCGAAGTCATTATGAGTTCGCATTTTATCCATTCAAAATGAATAATGTATTCCATACAATGATCGGGCTTAACTGAGAACACGGCGAAACTGGATGTGGGCTTCCAAGATTGTTGCAGGGGTCGGCAGAGTCCTAGAACGAAATATGGGGCTACGTAGAGGCGAAATCCTGCTCATCGTCACAGACACCGCAACCTCTCAAGAGTGGAAGAATCAGAGCATTGAGAAGCTCGAGGAAATGGTATCGAGAAACCTCCTTGCCAGAACTGTTGCTGATATAGCAGAAAAGAGATTTCGTGAATCAAGAATCGCTTTCCAAAGCTATCCCTCAAGCGGAAGAAATGCTGCGGAGCCGGGCAGGTTGATTGAAGAGAGTATAAAATTATCTGACGTTGTCCTAGCGATGACGACATATTCGATCAGTCATACCGATGCGAGAGAATCCGCAACCAGATCTGGAGCGAGGATAGCAAGCATGCCCGGAGTCTTACCAGACATGTTTTTCCGGGGCGGATCGCTTTCGGCGAACTACAAGAGAATCGCCTCTGAGACCGACATGTTCGCAAAGATCATCACAGACACATCAAAAGTAAGGATACGGACCAAATCTGGAACCAATTTGACCTTCAGTCTCGAGGGAAGGCGGGGTATTGCTGATGCTGGGATCCTTACTAGACAAGGGAGCTGGGGTAACCTTCCTGCCGGGGAAGCATATGCAGCTCCTATTGAAGGAACCGCTGAAGGGGTAGTTGTCATTGAAAGAGGATGGTTCCCAAGATTGAAGGAGA
>JAPKYM010000096.1 GCA_026394315.1 Candidatus Bathyarchaeota archaeon
GCTCAGTCATCTGCTCTGACACTATTCCATGCTCTTGAGCTTCTTGAAACCCAAGGAGCCAGCACACTGGCCTCTTTCTTGGACAAGATAGAATCAGCCGAGAATACGAAGCGAAGCTACAGAACTATCATCAACAGCCCAAAATACCTGGAATTCAAAAACAACTTCGACAGCTTCAGAGACCTCGCCCACCCCAAGGTAAGACTACTTGTTGAAGAGATCAAGGAACAAAACCAGCGCAACCCTTCTTCAAGAGTAATGGTATTCACACAATACAGGGACACGGCAACAAATCTAGTTGAGCACCTTGAGAAGAAACTGAAAATCAAAGTTGAGCGATTCGTTGGCCAAGCATCCAAGAACGGGGACGTCGGCCTCAGCCAGGACGAACAATCCCTAATACTCAAGGACTTCGAATCCGGAGAGACCAAGATCCTTGTAGCAACAAGCGTTGCGGAAGAGGGGCTGGACATACCCAGTGTGGACCTCGTAATCTTCTATGAGCCTGTTCCAAGTGAGATCCGATACATACAGCGACGTGGAAGAACCGGAAGAAAAACGTCTGGAAGAGCAGTCATCTTGGCTGCAAAAGATACCTTCGACATAGCCTACCTATACTCAAGCAAAAGAAAAGTTGAGAAGATGCGAAAGACCGCACACCTACTCAACAGAGAACTGAAAATGCTCATCCGTCCGGGTCCCAAACCTGAGCCTACGCCCCTCAGTGCTGAGGAACTTCAGGAACTCGAAAAGGAATCCCGAGCAAGACAGGGTGGCGAGATCCGTATTTCAGAGAAAGATGAAGGAAGAGATTTCCTCTCTGAAGTCGAGCGCGCGTCTAGAAAGCTTCTGATTGAGATAATGAGAGTTGGAGGCGAAGGGGCATCCATCGAACTTCTGGTGAAGAGCTTGGCCCAAGAGGAAATCTCACCAAACGCGGTCAACGCTGCCATAAACAAGCTTGAAGATAGCGGTCAAATAATGAGGCTTGGATGGGATCGCGTTGCATCAGTATCTGCTGTTTCAATTCACAGAAGATCAAAAGAGACCGACAAGGAGGATCTTTTCAGAGTGGCCGTTGAGAAGGTCTATCCAGGAAGGGTTGTAGCATGGATCAACGACAAATGGAGGGCAAGGATATTACCGGAAGACTTCGAAGGCCCACCGCAACTGCTCAAGAAGGATTCAAGATTTACAGCCCGAGGTTCTCTCTATCGAGAGGACGGGGTTCTCTGCTTCAGAGTCATCAAGATAGTAGACTTGAGATGACAGTCATGAATAGGTTTAAAAATGTAGAATCAATAAGCTGACGAGTTCGCCTTAATGTGACAACTTCAGGTGTCTAGGATGCCACTGAAAAAAGGAGACTTTGCACTAGTCAATAGTACAACGAAGGTAAAAGAGAGCAACGAGATCATCAACACAACCGTGGAGCAAGTCGCCAAGGAGGCAAACCTCCACCGTAGTGAGAACACCTACGAACCCGAGTTCGTCGTAGTCGGTGAAGGATGGGTGCCGAAAGGCCTCGATGAGGCCCTGGTCAACCTTGAGAAAGACAAGGAACTGAATGTTGAAGTACCTCCTGAGAAGGGGTATGGCCAACGCGACCCGTCTAAGATGAAGCTGATACCAATCAGGCGATTCGCAAACGAGAAGATAACCCCTGTTCCAGGCTCCAGAGTTGAAATAGACGGTAGATCAGCATTGGTCAGGTCCGTCGGAGCTGGGAGGGTTCAGGTTGATTTCAATCCCCCACTAGCTGGCAAGACCCTGATCTATAACCTCAAACTGGAGAAGATAATAGAATCCAACGAAGAGAAACTCAAGGCCCTGATACATAGAAGGCTGCCAACGCCTCCGCCTGAGAAATTCAAAGTCAACTTAACCCAAGACGAATGCACAATAGAACTTCCGGAGGAAGCCTTCCTAATAGAAGGGTTGCAGATAGCAAAGAGAGTCATCGCATCAGACGTTCAGAGATTCATGCCTGAGCTCGTCAGAGTAACCTTCACCGAGACCTTCAAGAAACCCCAAACTACCTCTGAAGAGAAACCAGAAGAAGCTGCGCCCCCAATGGACACCGCAAAGACCCCTTGACATCCAATACCCTGCATCTGACACCTCCAGCCAGACCTGTGGGAAAACACTTGTCCCAGTTCCCACAACTCGCGTTCTTACAGTCGATCTTAGTGTAAGTTATCAAGGCATCTTTCATGGCAATTCGTGCGGGAACAGCAGCCTCAATCGCCGGCTCAGAGACTTCCACGACCA
>JAPKYM010000150.1 GCA_026394315.1 Candidatus Bathyarchaeota archaeon
AACGATAACAGGCTTCACTTCTCCCTTTTCGAATCTTATTGCTTCTATTCGGTTCCTTACTTCAGGACAGAACCTAATGCACGCTGTTCCACAGTCATTGGGTTTACATCGCTCTCTATCGAGAACCGCCAGTCTAGCCATTGTGTACCAATCCAAGAATGCGTGCAGAACGAAAAACAAGATTCTCTATGATGTCAGAAAAGAAACTTGAGCGGAGCTACCACTCTTCTTCCTCTGCTCCCTCTTCTTCACTCCACTCCTCATCTTCGCCCCAGTCTTCTTCGCCTTGTTCCCAGCTTTCTTTTTCCACCACGCGAAATCCTCCGAAGTACATGGCTATGTCTTCGCCCAGGCTAAAACTATTTAAGCTTTTGCAAATGTCGCGTAATCAAGTCATTTTCTATCGACTCGCTGGAAGATGCTGCACCAGTCTGTTTGTGTCAAAGATATTTCCTAGTTTAGAGAAAGTAGTTTACGCACGTGAGACAGTAGAGCAGAAAAGGAATTCCCCAATGCTTGTCCTGAAAGCAGATCAGCGATCAATTGCCAGAGCGGCCAAAGTGGTGTCCAAAGGTGGGATTGTGGTGTATCCAACAGACACTGTCTACGGTGTAGGATGCAGCCCATTCAACGAGAACTCGGTAAAGAGGATAGTTGAGGCGAAACAAAGGAAGAGAGATCCATTTCCCGTACTGGGATCGTCGAAACATCATCTCGAACGGATTGCCTGGTTCACTGGAAAGGAAAATGTGATTGCATCAAAGTTTTGGCCTGGCCCGTTAACTCTGGTCTTGCGAAAGAAGATCCTCCTTCCAAGACTGGTTACTTTCGGACTTCCAACCGTTGGAGTGAGAGTTCCAAATTGCGATGTAGCCCTCAGGTTGATTGAGTTGTCTGGAGGTCTGCTAGTAGGAACTAGCGCAAATTTGAGTGGTATGAAGGCATGTACGTCGGCCTTAGATGCTGCACACCAAATCGGAGAGAAAGTCGATCTGATACTTGACGGAGGAGAGACGACTCTCAAAATGGAATCAACCATAGTTCGAATGGTTGACGACAAGATAGAGTTGCTCAGACGTGGAGCAGTGTCTGAGACTGAGATCAGGTCGGCCCTCTAACTCAAGATGAGGGGTTTTCTGGCAATAGAGACTTTAAACGATGCAACTGTGAAGCTTGTCTGCTGATGATGATTAAGATGCTGGAGGATTTCAATCTCTTAGTATCAACTTCACGCAGAAACGAGAGAAACGCGTGCAGCGAAATCTGGTATCTGATCGGGGAGATTGGTGATAGAAGCTCTGAGACAGCAACCACGGGGATAATTGGATTAACAGTAGCAAAGACGGCGCTTAACCCAAAAGATGTAGTTAGAAAGCTGAGGGAAATCCTTCGACAGAAACCTTGGGAAGTCAAATACATACTGAAAGTTGTTCCTATTGAACACCTCACCTCGGCAACGATCATAGATATAGCTGGAGTTGCAGCAGAACTCGCCAAGAATATTGGTGAAGACGAGACTTTTCGGGTGACGGTTGAGAAAAGAAGATCGAACTTGTCCTCACACGAAATAATAGATGCGGTAGCCAAGAAAGTGCAGAGAAAGGTAAACCTAGATAACCCACGCAAGATAATCCTCGTGGAGGTTGTGGGAGAGAAGGCGGGTATATCTCTTCTGGAACCCGATGACGTCCTCTCTATGGAGAAGGAGAGACGAACGCTCTAGATCATCGTTGGAAGCAGC
>JAPKYM010000376.1 GCA_026394315.1 Candidatus Bathyarchaeota archaeon
ATGCTGACTCCTGGTGCTGAGAGATCTATCTTGCCAAAATTATTCTTGAAGTAGAGATCATCGTTGATATCTGTGGCAGATACTGAGATGACCTCTGCATATTCTGACGGATAATGTGGCAGATTCGTGCCGTCGTTACCAGCTGAACCTACAATTACACAGTCCTTAGAGTATGCATACTGTATTGCGTTATGAATGAGTGAAGAGTCCACATATAAGCCCCAACTGCAACCCAGAACAATTCTATCATAACTTGACTTGCCAATGTCGACGGCGTGGACGATGGCTTGTGCAGCACTCCAGGATGTTCCTGTGCCCGCAGAGTCCAGAGACTTTTCCGCCATAAGATGTACTTGCGCCAAACCAGAAACGCCCAGGTTATTGTTCAGAGTTGCAGCTATGATGCCGGCACAGTGCGTTCCATGCCCATTGTCGTCTAAAGGATCGTTATCCAGATTGACCCAATCATATCCTCCAGAAACGTAGTTCGAGATAAGATCTGGGTGATTATAGTCAACCCCAGTATCTACGACGACTGCCAAGACACTTGAACTTCCTGTTGTAATATCCCAAGCTGCAGGCGCCTGAATCTTGGTCAGTCCCCATTGGAGATTGAAGAACGTGTCATTAGGAATGAATTCAGCAGATATTCCATAAGTAGGTTCGACAAAATCTAGCCATTCCTCCTTTTCCATAGCCGCAAAAGACCGAAGCCCACTGGTTCTGACTTTTACCACTTGAAGACTGGCAATTTCTCCTTCTACTTGCATACCCAAATTGGCTAAGCGTTCTCTGATCTCTTTGTCTATCGGCCTCTTAAGTCCTAACACCAAATCAGTAGACTCGACTCCTACAAGTGCGCGTCCGCTTAGAATGAAAACAGTTGCAGAGAACAAGACCAGAACCATAATCAAGGCACAAATTCTCTGAGACTTGAAATCCAGTTCTCGCATAGTGGCATCCTTCACCAGTCATCTGTGCTTTGCATCAGGAATTCCTCGCCAATCTGATTTGGAAGTGAACCATCCGAACAGACAACATATCAACTCAACACGAGTTTAACTGCCGAACGCAGATTCCTCGGAATCACACGCATAATGATGCCTTTCTCTGCCTCATTGAAGGGTTTAACAAGCTTCAACAGAATCACTGCCGCAACGATGAAAGCCATCAACTCCACCAGCCCTTTGGCTAGGAATCCCAGACTGACTAGTCGGTCAATAGCAAGTGCAGGCATAGCAGATAAGCAAGAGAAGACTGGGATTCTCCAGTCAATCTTCAGACGATATCCCAGCTGAGAACGTATAGCTGAGTAACTCACGACTAACCCGGCCAGAGCCATGACGAGCCTTGCCAGAGCAGCCCCAACGCCCGCAAGAATAGGGACGGCAAACAGAAGCGTGACTAGGTTGGCCAGGACTGCCACAGCACCCGCTAAAGCCACGGATCTTGTCGATCCTAAGGCTTGGAGAGTCGAGTTGATCAGAACGTATATCGTCGTCGGCACGACGGCTAGAGCTGCGATGGCAAGTGCTGTTCCGCCCGCCGAGTATTTTGCTCCATAAGCTACGGTCAGTGCAGTCGGAGCTACTGCAGCTAAAGCGAGACTTATCGGAGTGATTATCAAGAGTGAGAGACGTATCACTACACCTAGAATATCTGTTGCGTTTTCCTGTCCGGATTCCCCGATCTTGTAACTCATCGTTGGAAAAAGAACTGAGGCCAGGGAATTCGGCAAGAACGTAAGAACAGCGGTGCTTGAGATCACCAGGTAGTAGGTTCCTACAACTGAGAGATCCGCCGTTATCATGTACAATATGGCGATATCCAACCATGCTTGAGCAAGAACTATCAGACTGGCAACATATATCGGCCCACTGTACCCTATTAGAGAGTTGGACCGCAGGGCAGTCTTAGTTCTGGGCAGCTTTCCACGAAAGACCAGGATCGAATATGCCAGAGAGGCTATAGCACCCGTTAAGATGCCTAAAGCTACTCCGTGAATTCTTAATCCAAACATCGCTAAGGCTAACCCTGAGAACCGCCCCACAACATAGAACAGTATGTTCTGGATCGTGACTGAACCGTAAAGCCACAGACCATAGAAAGCTGCTCCCAGAATACTGGTGTAGTCTAAGATCAGACCAGCGCCCGCTGCCATGGAGACTAGAGATGCATCAAGTCCCCCCACAAATCTGGCCAAATAAGAACTGAAAACGACAGTCAGGGCGAATGCTGGCAAAGCCACCTTCGACATTAGCTTAATGCTTCCCCAGAAGGCTGCTGAGGCGTCGTCAGGCTTGTTCATGCCTAGTTTCTCTGAGACGAATTTTGTCACTGCTGAATTCAACGCGAGCAAGGTAAGCGAATTGAACACCGTCATAACCATGAACAGCAGAGAGATCTCACCAACCTCACTAGGTGTCAAAACCCTGGCGATAGCAATGTAAAACGTGAAAGCGATACCCAGAGTTACAACATTCATCAGAGCAACATAACTTGTCCCAAGAGCAGCTCTCCTAAGCAGCAAACATCACCGAATTCTAATTCGCGAAACGATATTTCCGAACCATCCGCTATGATCAGCTTGCCCCTTGGTTTAAATAGCAATCGACTCCACAGCTCAATTGTTCAAAATACATAGAGAT
>JAPKYM010000259.1 GCA_026394315.1 Candidatus Bathyarchaeota archaeon
AACGCATAGACTGGGGCCAGATTGAGAAGAAATGGCAGAAGAGATGGAGTGAAGCCAAGATCTTCGATGCTAACCCGGATCCGAAAACACGGAAGGCTTTCGTGACTTTTCCCTTCGCATATATGAACGGCCCACTCCACGTTGGACACGGATTTACTGCGACGAAGGTTGATGCATACGCCAGATTCATGAGAATGCAGCAATACAATGTGCTGTTTCCATGGGCTTGGCACTGGACCGGAGAGACCATAGCTGGAGCCTCTGAGAGAGTCAAGAATGGAGACCCCGCGATGATAAGGGAGTTCAGAGAAATAGACGGCGTCTCTGAAGATGACCTTAGGAAGTTTGTCGATCCGACGTACATAGCCAAGTACTATACTGAGCAGAACATGGAAACTGTGAAAAGGACAGGGTTCTCGATAGATTGGAGGAGGGAATTCCACACAACCTCACTTGAGCCGAACTTCAGCAGATACGTGGAGTGGCAATACAACAAGCTCCGCGAGAGAAACTATGTCATCATGGGCACCCACCCCGTTGTATGGTGCCCACACTGTGAGAGCCCTACAGGTGACCATGACAGACTAGAAGGTGAAGGCGTCTCACCTGAAGAATATGTGTTGATGAAATTTCGCTTCGACGATGCTTTCCTTGTGGCAGCCACACTCAGGCCTGAGACGATCTTCGGAGTGACAAACCTGTGGATCAGCCCAGAAGCAGATTATGTCCATGCAAAGGTCGATGAAGAAGTATGGATAATCAGTCGGCAGGCTTCTGATAAGCTCAGGGAGCAGCTCAGAAGCGTTGAGATTCTGCGAAGCCTGAAAGGAAGCGAACTAATAGGCAGAAGCTGCAAAGACTTAGTAGCTAATAGAGCTCTGCCCATACTCCCCGGCTGGTTCGTGGACCCAAACAGTGCCAGCGGAGTCGTTTATAGTGTTCCGGCGCACGCGCCATTTGACTGGATAGCTCTGAGAGACCTAAAAGCAAAACCAGAATTGGCTGAGAGATTTGGAGTCTCAATCCAACAACTAGAAGAAATAAAACCCGTCGGAATCATCTCCCTAGAAGGTCACGGCGAGTTCCCTGCTATAGAGATTGTCGACCAAATCGGAGTCAAAGATCAAAACGATCCCAAATGTGAAGAAGCGACCAAAATAGTCTACAAAAAAGAGTTCCATACAGGGATTCTCAAAGCAAACTGCGGCGAGTATGCTGGGATGAAAGTCCGTGATGCCAAAGACACAATAATCCGAGATTTCAAACTGTCCAAGATCGTTGATTCAATGTTGGATCTGCCTCAGCCAGTAGTATGTCGATGCACAACCCTGTGTAAGGTCAAAACCCTTGAGGGCCAATGGTTTCTACGGTACTCAGACGATTCTTGGAAACAGAGAACCAAGTTGCTGCTTTCTAGAGCGAACGTCTATCCGGAAACAGCAAGACAATGGTTCTTGGACGTCATAGACTGGTACAGGGATTGGCCATGTGCCAGAAAGACAGGTTTGGGCACGCCTCTTCCCTGGAGCCCAGAATGGATCGTGGAGACCCTCAGCGATTCCACTGTTTACATGGCCTTCTACACTATAAATGCGGTTATTCGAGAGCGTGGCCTCTTACCAGAGCAACTGACTGACGAAGTCTTTGATTATGTATTCCTTGGAATTGGAACTGAAAAGACTGCTTCAAAGAAGTCAGGTATCAAACCAGAAATACTGGGAACAATGCGTGAGGAATTCCTCTACTGGTACCCAGTTGACCTTAGAGTATCTGCCAAAGAACTGCTCCCAAATCATCTGACATTCTTTCTGTTCCAACATGCAGCATTGTTCAAGGAGGAACATTGGCCGAGAGGCATCGGAGTGAATGGGATGCTCATGATGGAAGGGCAGAAGATGTCTAAGTCTAAAGGGAACATAGTAACCCTCAGACGGGCAATAGAAGAACACGGTGCCGATGTAACCAGGTGTGCCCTGCTCCTAGGCGCCGACGATATGGACGATCCTGACTGGAGGGTAGAGAATCTTAGAGACGTTAGTATCAGACTCGAATCATTCATGAATCTAGCCAAGGAGATAACTGCCACTAATGGCGATGGCCTAGGCCACCTTGAAGATTGGCTGACCAGTAGGATGCACCAGAGAATCCTAGACATCACTGAGAATATGAGAAGGCTTAGGACTCGTGCTGCTGCCGAAAATACGATCTATCAGATCTCGAATGACTTCAGATGGTACGTCAGGAGAAGACGCACTGCCAACAGAAAGGTTGCACTTTCGCTTCTCGACGCCTGGGTTAGACTCATGGCGCCTTTCGCACCTCATCTTTCCGAAGAAATATGGGAAAGCCTTGGAAAGGGCGGGTTTGTATCCAAGGCACAATGGCCAAAACCGGAGGAATTCAAGAAGTTCGCAAAGGCCGAGATTGTTGAAGAAGAGATCAGGAAAACCATTGAGGACGTAAATGATATCATTCAAGTTACCGAGAAAATCCCAAAACAGATAATACTGTACACTGCGTCAGACTGGAAATGGCAAGTATTTCTGAGACTCGTAAAGGAAAGAGAGACAGGATCTGAACAGACCAGGACTTTGATGAAAGGGTTCGCTTCAGATCCAAAGATGAAGAACAATCTCAAGAATGTTGCCAAGTATATTGAGAAGGTATCGAAAGAGGTTTCGGAGATGTCGACCGAGACACGTGGAAGACTCCTTGAAGCAGGGGTCATAGAAGAATTGGAAGCCCTGCAGAGTTCACGAGAATTCCTTTCAAAGGAGCTAAAAGCGGAGATCAAAGTCTACGGCGAAGATGATGAATTGAGATTTGACCCTGCGGGCCGGGCTGGTCTAGCCAAGCCTATTAGGCCCGCCATCTACGTAGAGTAGCTCGCACTCACTCGACGAAATCGAGCCACTTCTCGTACTTTGGATCCTTTCCCCTTACGACTTGGAAGAACTTGTCCTGCAACTTCTTAGTTATTGGGCCTATAGATCCAGAGCCTATTGCGCGTCCGTCAACTTCTCTGATCGGAGTGAGCTCTGCAGCGGTTCCTGTGAAGAACGCTTCATCGGCCAAGAAGAGTTCATCGCGGATTATCTCTCGCTCCACAGCGGGGATAGATAGGTCTCTGGCAAATTCCATGACAGAATCCATCGTGAATCCGTGTAGTGCGCTGGCGCTCCTAGGAGGCGTGATCAGGGTGCCATCTCTGACTGTTAGGATGTTTTCACCTGGGCCTTCCGCAATATGGCCGTTAATATTCAACAGAATCGCTTCATCATATCCGCAGTTGAGTGCTTCCAGCTTTGCAAAGACAGAGTTAAGATAGTTTGCAGTAGACTTCGCTAGTGATGGAAGTATCCTTGTGTCGATGCGTATCCATGAGGAGATCTTGCATCTAACTCCCTTCTTTAGACCTTCTTCCCCTAGGTAAGTTCCCCAAGGCCAGACGGCTATTGCAGCTCTCACGGGATTCTTGCCCGGGTTCAGACCCATCTCGCCGTACCCGTAGTAGACAATTGGCCTTATGTAGCATTCTCTTATCTTGTTGATCTTGACCGTGTCTTTGACTGCTTTGATCAGTTCATCATTTGTGTAGGGCATCTTCATTGTGTGGATCTTTGCGCTGTCGGATAACCTTCTAATATGATCCTTAAGTCTGAAGACTGCAGGCCCTCTGTCCGTATTGTAGCATCTTATTCCCTCGAAGACTGCGGTTGCGTAATGGAATGCATGTGTCAAGACGTGTATTTTGGCATCGTCCCAATCAACGAAGCTTCCGTCCATCCAGATTTTCTCAGTCTTATCCAGCCTTAGTCACCTAGACTCGTACGGTATTCCGAGTGATACTGTGAAAGTGGGGCATCAGATTATTGCAACTGTTATTTATATTATCTGGAGGTCCTTTCTCTCTCAAGCATCATCCACCATCGCGGAACCTTCATGTGCTCCTCGCTATCCCATTTATCGTAGGGCTTCAGGTCTAAGATGGGGGTGTCATTAAGGGCATCCAATCCGTTAACTCTGAGGATGTTGCCTTTTCTTTCAACTAGCTTCACAAGAGTTAGCCCAATCGGGTTGGGCCGGTGTGGAGATCTTGTTGCGAAGATACCTAGCATCGGCATGTCTTGATGGCCTCTAGGTCGCGCCTTCAGAAGCTTCCTCTCACTTCTTCTGATTCTGTCCATCCAAAAGATGATGTTTAGATGCGAGAAATCTTCAATTCCCTCAAGACCAGCTTCGTACTCCTTGTAGATCACTACATCGGAATCACAATTCCGGTCTCTCACTTCGTCTTCGGTGAGTTCGTTTCTTACGAACCCTATTGTCTTTACGAATATGCGTTGCAACAGAGACACCAATATTACGTTTTTCTTTAGGGCAGAAAGTTCTCAAATGTTAGGAGTAGGTTTCCATATTGGCGAAGGCATTAGATATACATGCAGGTTACTTTCCGAAAGTTGATTCCAGATCTAGCTCGAAAGCGGCGACTGGATTCTCAATGTTGTAGTTCTCCAGTATCTGCGGATGTATCTCACCAATAATCCCAACTTCCTTGTTCATCACCGCAATTGCAGCAACACGCCCTTTGATAAAAGATGGATGTTCAGTCTTCTGAAGCTGCCAGAAGTTGCTCCCAGCATTTCTGAGTAGACTGTACATGGTGGCTTGGATGTCTTCATAGCTTACTGTATGATCGCAGGCTACTGCTCCGACCTTTCTCTTGGCCAGGGTCTTTGTCTGCATGGTTTCATCTATTACGACAACATCGCCACATTCGAAGATCCTTTGGGGGTAAGAAACGTGCTTGTTTGAGCTTAGGAAATTGAGCAAGCCTGGCATTAACCAACTTCTTAGAACAGCGAATTCCGAACTAAGCGGATTGGCCACTTCCACCTCTCCCCCGACTGGCATATTCATCTTCTCAAAGACCACCTGCCTGCCAGTCATGGTATAGTTCAAGACTTCAATGAAACCAAGACCGACCATCAAATCACGTATCTTTCTGGTCAGCTTCGTGATTTCCCTTTCAGACCCTACCGTTGCTGTCAAGGGCATCGTAGGTAGTAGCTTGTTGTAACCGTAGGCGATTGCGAGATCCTCAACTAGATCGATCGTATGCATTATGTCAACTCTATATGCTGGGACAATAGCTGTCAAACGATTCTTTGTGACTGATTTCACACCATATCTCATTCGTTTCAAGAGCGCTGCAACTTCACGAACCTGAAGATCTAGACCCAAAGTATCATTGACGAATTGGAGGCTCAACTGCTTTGAGAACGGTCTGAGATCAGGGGTGTGTATTGTTTTATCACTATAGATTATTCTTGCCGCCTCTACCGTTCCACCTCGTTCAGCCAAACTCGAAACTAGTATGTTATTGACGAAGTTGACCAGCTTCATGTCCGTCCCCGTCACGTCCAAGACTAGATCCGAGGTCTCCGGAGTCACCTGAGTAACTATACCGTTCAAGATAGGCGGCATAGAGAGGACTTTCTTTTCAGAGTCATAGAGCATTGGATATCTCGGACAATCCTTGATTATCCAACCATACTCTCTACCTTTGGCAGTGCACTCCAGTACTTCATTGCCATTCATCTCTCTCTCTTCACCTAGTGGGGTGAAACGAATATCGTTCGGCTCAACACCAGCGTAGGTGAGTTCGTGGGTTACCTTCTCTGCATCGTGAATGCCGACTGAGACTTTCGTTCTATTTCTGCAATATGTGAGGTGAAGCTTCTCCTGGAGCTGCATTATCTGCTTGACGAAGTCATCGGTGAACCTCAGGTTCCTCACGAGAGCCCCTGCAATGTATGGTCTGACATCACTTACGGACTTCTCAACCTTGACGGCAAGATCCCCCCTACGCACCTTGTAACTTACGAGACCCGTCTCTAAACCGATTATGCCCCTTAGCTCTCGAGCGATTCCCTCCGCACACAACATATCCGGCCTGTCGGAAGTGACCTCAATGAAGAGTTCGTCTCCAGCAACACTCTCCACCTCGCATTTCATTAGGAAGAGCTCGTCTTGTAGCTGTTCTAGTGGAATTTCCCTTCTTACAAGTCTGCAAAGATCATTATACCCTACTCTAACAGTTGGCGTATTCTCACCACCTAATCGGTTTCTCTCTGAGCCAGTCCAATCTTTTCGAGTGAAGCTCTCTTATGTCATCGATGCCGAGGGCAATCATGGCGAGTCTATCAAAGCCCATACCCCAAGCTATTACTGGAAAATCGATGTCGAGAGGTTTGAGTACTTCTGGCCGGAACATCCCGGCACCAACGAACTCAATCCATCCGAGAGTCGGGTGTTTAATGAATGACTCAACGCTTGGCTCAGTGAACGGGAAATATCCTGGCTTGAATCTTACTTCGCCAAGCTTCATAGTAGAAGCGAAATTCTCTAGAAAACCTAGCAGGTGGCGTAGGTTTATCCCTTTGTCACCGACTATGCCTTCAAGCTGTACAAATTCCATCGAGTGTTTTGCATCGAGAACGTCGGGCCTGAACACCTTTGAGAGACAGAACATCTTTACTGGCGGGTCTTTGTGTGAAGCTAGGTACCTCATTGAGACAGCCGTGGTCTGAGTTCTCAGCATCAGTCTCTCAGCAATCTTTCTGTTCCAACTATACCCCCATCCAGTAGAACCGGTCCTCCAACCATTCTCGTGAGTTTTCCTCACTCTCTCCACGAGGTCCGTTGAGTCTAGATCTCCTACTTTGGGCTCCTTCAGGATGTAGCTGTCGTGTATTTCTCTGGCTGGATGGTCTTGAGCCTGGAAAAGGACATCGAAGTTCCAGAACTCCATCTCAACAAGAGGACCCTCATGTTCGGTGAATCCCATAGAGAGAAGGATCCGCCTTGCCTCCTCCATGAATTCCATGTAGGCGTTCTTCTTACCAGGGTAGACCGCTGGCGGAGAGGCTGTAACGTCATACTCTCTTAGTTCGAGATTCTTCCATTCTCCACTTGTTATCATTTCTGACGTTAAGGCGGTAACAAGGCCAGTCCTAGCCTCGAGTCCGTCTAGCGAAAGACCTCCCGATGTCAG
>JAPKYM010000162.1 GCA_026394315.1 Candidatus Bathyarchaeota archaeon
CAAGGGACTTGACCTTGAGTTCAGTCTTGGGACTTGATTTGTTCAGTTCCCCGAGGATCTTCTGCAGCTCTTGCAGGATGGCATCGGATGATATCTGTGGGGGGATGCGCATGTCAATCTCCGCTTCACATCGTGACGGAATCATGCTTGAGGAGCCTCCACCGTTCAGTCTGGTCAAGCAAGAGGTCACAGAATAGAATCGGCTTTCGGGTTTCTCGCCCTTGAATTTGACCTTCTTGATTAGTTCCCAGTATTCGTACGTTTTCTCTATGGCATTATCCGAAAGCCACGGCGCGGATGAATGAGCAGCCGATGTCGTACACTCGAGCATCAGGTGGATGCCTCCCTTGTAGCCGATGGTGACATTCCAAGAGTGGCTCGGTTCACCAAATATTGCATAATCTACCTGGAGAGCATCTTTGATAAGTTGTCTAACGCCTCTACCCGATCCTTCTTCATCCACCAGACAAGCGATGATTATACTGCCCTTGGGCTCTTGGACTCTGGATGCACCTATGATCATACTTGCAAGCGGGGCCTTGGCGTCAACGGCTCCTCTTCCGTAAAGGTTGTCACCCTCTACTCGGACAGCAAGCTTTCCAGGGACTGTGTCCATGTGTCCTGCCAGTAATAGGGTCGGAGATCCCTTGCCCCTTGTGCCGATAACATTTCCGCCACCATCAAAACGAACCTCGAAACCGTTCTTTTCAAGTTCTTTCTTCAGGTGTTCACCAAGAACTGCTTCTTCACCGCTAGGACTGTATTGGTGGAGCATTTCAGTTAGCAGTTCAAGTTCGTATCCGCTCATTTTCTTCCTCCATCAAGGCTTTGTCCATAACATCGGTGACAGTGTCTAGCTGCTCTTCTGTAATGACCAGCGGGGGGAGGAAACGCACTATATTTCTTCCTGCGTCTAGGGCAATGACACCGTTAGTCAGCATCCTCTGAAGGATGTTGAAGACATCGAACCGAGACTCAACGGCTATCATCAGACCAAGACCTCTTACTTCTCTCACAGTTGTACGTTTGGCCTGGAGCTTCCGAAGTCCATCTATGAAGTGGGCTCCTAGCTCGGCAGCTCTTTCCGTAAGCTTTTCTTCGATAAGTACGTCGATTGCGGCGGAGGCTGCCGCACACACCAGCGGATTGCCGCCGAACGTTGTTGAGTGTTCGCCGACCTTCAGTGACGACATTATCTCTTGTTTTGAAATTGTTATTCCCAGCGGTAGACCCCCGCCGACAGCCTTAGCCATGCAGAGTATGTCAGGAGTAATCTTTGAATGTTCACATGCAAAAATCTTTCCTGTCCGGCCGAAGCCAGTTTGAACTTCATCTGCGATCATCAGTATACCCCTTGCGTCGCAGAGTTCTCGGACTTCTTTTAGGAACCCTTCTGGGGGAACTCTTATTCCGCCTTCTCCCTGAATAGGTTCAACGATTATGGCGGCCGTGTCAGGTGTCAAGGCGTCCTTCAGTTTTGTGGTGTTTCCGTATGGAACATGTTTAAAGCCGGGGACTAGTGGTTGGAATGGATCTCGGTACTTCTTTTCCCAGGTTGCTGAGAGAGCACCCATCGTTTTGCCATGATAAGCGCCCATCATCGCGATGATTTCTTTCTTTCCTGAGTGTTTTCTTGCCAGTTTTAGGGCACATTCTACAGCTTCGGCACCGCTATTCGATAGGAATGCCTTGTCCAGTCCTTTTGGTGTGATCTGAATCAGTTTTTCGAGCAGTCTTGACCGGGAGTCGTTGTATAATGAGCAGTGGCAGGAGATCAGTGTCTCAGCCTGTCGTTTTACGGCCTCGACAACTTTTGGGTGGCAATGGCCAACTATTGAGACTCCGTAGCTTCCCATACAGTCTATGTATTCTCGATTATTGATGTCCCATAGTCTTGCTCCTTTGCCTCTAGTTATCACAATACTCTTTTTGGCGTAGGTGTTAGCCATGTCAGTCTGTTCGATCTCGAGTATTCTTTTTTCATTCATCTTTCTATCACAGTGCCGCATTT
>JAPKYM010000208.1 GCA_026394315.1 Candidatus Bathyarchaeota archaeon
TCCATGACTATCAAAACCAAAAAAGTGAGTTAGAAGATTCATTATCCTCATTTTCAGCGACACCTATGATAACACAGCCACCGCCTGAGTTTGCTATACCCAATAAGATACGAGATAGCTTTGGCAAGGCTGGCCATTGCACTTTGAAGTCACAGTGTTGAAGCTCACCAACATTCTTCTTTAATAACTCTCTTAGGCCTTCACGTGTTGGCTTCTCAAAAAATCGTGCGAATTCCTCGTAGAGACCCTTGCTCCTGCTAGCCATTCTACTTGCACCAACAGCAGTACTTCACTAAACAGTCGCGTGTGAATACTACTACAATCCAGAAGATAAAAGGGTAATCACAGTACAGGTGGTGGTCATCCTTTGGTGTGAGCATCGTAACTTGAACCCTTAAGAGCAGGATTTTTTTCCCTAGCTGGTGAGCACACACACCAAAGAGAACGGCTCGCCTGACGGCTAGCAGAGGTTGAGGGTTATAACTGGAGAGGTTACAGTAGCAGGTTAGTGTAACCGGTCACAACCTATGGAGGGTTTTGGAGTCACATTATATGGAAGAAAACAGTATGTTGCAGGTTATATTCGGTTAGGTTATTTTACGGCAGTCATAACAGGTTGCTCCATCTGATGTGATAAGTGATGATACTTTAGTGATGTGGAAATGAATTTTCGAGCTATCACAGAGGCAAGCGAAAGGACTTGGCGCGCGCTAAAAGTAACCTCATTATCTAAGGAAGCATGCTAAGTGTGATAAGTCATTCTGGGTCTATAAGGAGGTCAGAAGAAAGCTGGAATGTAATTCTGTTCTGCCATGACTTCAGTCTGATTTCCGCTCGCCATCTCCCACTATAGTCACCCTGTTTTGTTTGCTTAGTATTGATTGGGCCAAGGAGGCAGACACTACCTAAATGTGGGATAGACTTCGGTACATAGTTCTCGGGCCTCCTCTAATGACTATGCAGTTCGCGCATAAGAAATTGAATAAGATACGAGCCCTGGCAGCATTCTCTCCCGATGCGCTTTCGTCTATTGCGTATGCTAACCAAGAGCTCTATCTTGGGCTTTTGGTTGCTGGAAGCGCTGGGCTATCTCAGTCCTTGCCTATCGCGTTGGTCATCACTGGGCTCCTGACAATTGTTGCGTTATCATATTTTCAGACCATCTGCGGCTATCCTTCTGGAGGGGGATCTTATGCAGTTGCTCGTGAGAACTTAGGTACTTTGTTCGGCTTGGTCACGGCAGCTGCGTTGTTGATTGACTATGTTCTGACGGCGGCTGTGAGTCTCACAGCAAGTATTACAGCGATAGCATCTGCTTTTCCCGAATTGTGGCCTTATCACATTGGCCTATCGCTGCTGTTTCTATCTGTCATTACTTTGCTCAATCTGCGGGGTCTGCGTGAAACCGGTACTATGATGGCTATTCCAGTGTATCTATTCTTGTTCGTTTATTTGTCAATGTTAGCTTACGGCATGTTGCGGGTTCTCATCGAGGGATCTGTATCATGGGGCACAACTGCTCCACCAGCTACCGAACCTCTAACACTATTCTTGATTTTGCATGCATTCTCGACTGGCTGCACAGCTTTGACTGGAATCGAGGCAATTAGCAACGGGGTGCCGGTCTTCAAACCTCCCGAAGCCAAGAACGCCCGACAGACCCTTGTCGTCATGGCTCTGTTGATGGGCATCTTGTTTCTTGGTAGTGTTGGGTTGACACAGTTTCTTGCCGTTGTTGCTGGTCCGCAGGAGACGATTCTATCGGCTTTGGCTCGGATGTTGCTGGGTAGCGGGCCAGCTTATTGGATAATTCAGGCAAGTACAATGCTCGTTCTGGCTGTGGCTGCTAACACAAGCTTTGCTGGATTTCCACGCTTGGCGGCAATACTAGCGTCTGATGGTTTTCTCCCTCGTCAACTTAGGAGTGTAGGAGATCGATTGGTTTTCGCCAAGGGTATCTTGCTTCTGACGGTTGCGACTGGCGTATTGATACTCGGGTTTGGAGGCTATACCCACGCATTGATTCCTTTGTTTGCAGTGGGCGTGTTCTTGGCCTTTACACTATCACAGATAGGTATGGTTGTTCACTGGCGGCGTGAGCGAGGAAAAGGATGGTGGCTGAAAGTGATCATTAATGGTGTAGGGGCCTTGGCCACAGGAGTAACCGTTGTCGTTGTTGGAGCTAACAAGTTCTTCGAGGGAGCTTGGATTACGATTCTGCTGATCCCAATGCTCGTGGTAGGTTTTCTCAAGATTCGTGAACATTATCATGAAGTTGATAAGCAATTGTCTTTCGGTGAACTTTCGACATCACTCCCTAGGTCGTTTCCAGTTGCTCGAGTGATTGTTCCCATTGCAGGTGTTAATCGCGGGATGGTTGATGCCATTGCCTACGCTCAATCGATTTCCAAGAGTGTTACAGCAGTATACATAGAGCTGGAACCAGGTTCTGGACAGCACATTCGTGAGGAATGGAAACGTCTGTGGCCGAACCTGCCACTGGTGATTCTACCATCCCCGTATCGTTCTATCGTTGGGCCTTTCCTAGATTTTCTCGACGAGATCGACGGGAAAAACAATGACAGTCAACTCGCTGCGGTTGTCTTGCCTGAATGGGTTCCAGCTCACTGGTGGCAGGGCCTGCTCCACAACCAGACAGCTCGGCTAATCAGAAACGCACTCCTCTATCGACGACGACATCTTGGATTCCAACGAGTAATAATAGAAGTCCCATATCACCTTCGACGTTAGCGAGCAAGTAACTGTAGAAAGACGTGGTTCAGGGGATTCTTTCCCTAAAGATGATGAACGTCGTCGCCGCGCTTGGTGAGCACACACACCAATTATTATTGGCTCGCTACGCTCGCCGAGGCCAAAGAGATAAACCAAAGAAAAACTGCAAAACCTGTGCATGCCATTTCAAACTTCAAACTTCTTTGAGTGGCAAAAACAAACCATTTTTTGGAGAAATTGGTATCTCTCATACTATCATAGAATTGAGATAACGTCGTAATGCTTTTATCGAGAACGAATGTGGAGTAGTACTTGTTTCCGAGTTCTTTTAGAGGCTTTCTAAAGCCTAGCTGTAGAGTGCAAGAGTTTCTGTCCGTTATTGTTGCATGATTTTCTGTCCGCTTTCTGTTTTATTCTTCTGTACTTTGTTGAAATACTTTTTGTTGTTGTAGATGGCTGCCGGAGTTTGCCAGTCGTGTACCTGCTGTTTTCTCCATTCGTTGTATTGTTTATCGAATTTCCATAGTTCTTTTCTGAAGTGTGAGAGTGAGGAGAATGTCTTTGCGGAAATGAGTTCTCTGTAGAGGACCTTGTGGTATCCTTCATTTTTTCCTCTGCCGCGGGGGTGGTAGGGTTTTCCGTAGATGAGGTGGATCTTGTATTTTTTCGCTGCCTTTTTGAAATCGTTGGCGACGAATTGTTTGCCGTTGTCAAGGTAGATCTGCTTGGGGGTTCTGCCTTTTCTGAGTGCCTGGTGGAGGGTGTGTATCGCTTCTTTCTTTCCTTTGTGGAGGTATGCCTTGGATTCAACGCGGTATCGTGAGCAGTCATCGACAAAGCTGGTGACGTACACCCTTTCTACGTTGCGAATTCTGAAGTGGAAGGTGTCGCCCTGCCACAGGGAGTCTACGTGTCCCCTTTGGAAGCGCGTGTAGGGCTGGGGCTTAGGCTTAACTCTGATAAGCAGTCCATACCTTTTGATGACGTTGTGCACAGTCTTCCAGTGGCATGGGAGGGTAAACTGGTGTTTTATCCGTCGTGCTCCCCAGCTGGGGTGTCTCTGCTTGAGTTTCAGGATCCTCTGTTCGAGAACGTCGGGGATTGCGTGACTTGGGATCTTCGGCCCTGTTTTCTCGGGTTTTAGACCGGCGAGTCCTCCGTCTTTGTAGGATCGTGTCCATCGTCTCAACGTTCTATCTGATATTCCGTAGGAGCTGCAGATTTCATCTGTCGATTTTGTGTCTTCGGTGTAAAACAAGACGGCTTTCACTCTTATGTCCATAGTCGCCTTCACCATGTTTTACCATCCAACCGTTTCTGGTGAAAGCGGACATAAACTGTTGCACGCTATTAGGACAGAAATTCATGCACTGTACAAATACTGACTTGTCCTTTCTCCGCCAGCGCTTATTTCGTAGGTTTCCAAGTGATACTTACGCGAATGCTCTTATCTCATAGAGGAGTATGGTGTCGGGCTTAGGAGGGTGTTGATAACTCTCTGAACAAGTGGACCATCCTTCTCTGTCTCTTGGCGAGCCTTTATCCACTCAGGATCCGACTGGAAAGAATTCCACACTTTCTCTCTTTGTGTCATGTTCTCCCACACAAGCATGTAGTATAACGTGTTCGTCGCCCCGATGACAGCCTCCCAGAAACCAACCACTTTGATACCATGCTTCTCGAAGAATCTCAGTGTAATATTCTTGAATCTGGCATGCAGCGCACCCATCTTACCGGGCACCACCTCATACACTCTCCACTCATACAGCATATCTAACTACCACACTTAGATGTTAATCTCTTACAATCTAAAAAAATATCGTACACTGGCGCGCGTCGTCATATCATCATCCAATGATGAAGAACAGACTAGTGAGCGCGCGCTGGTCAATGAAATAAAGAGGGGAAAAAGAAGAGCTAGAGTGTTGACTTTTCCAGTGGTTAGTCACTCGTGCGATGAATGAGCCCTATTTGATCTGTATCTTGTGTTTCTTGACGTCAGTAGGTTTCTTCTTTG
This sequence comes from Candidatus Bathyarchaeota archaeon, assembly GCA_026394315.1. GTDB lineage: Archaea > Thermoproteota > Bathyarchaeia > 40CM-2-53-6 > RBG-13-38-9 > JAPKYM01. The sequence goes on from JAPKYM010000208.1 coordinate 4,751, forward strand.
GAATTCTAACCTCCAGTAGACCGTCTTTCAGCGTCGCCTCAGCTTTGTCTGGAATGACATCTTCAGGAAATGCTAGGTTCCTGTGAACCCTCGAGTAACTTCTCTCTCTGCGCACGAACCCCTTCTTCTCTTCCTCGAGGTCTGTTTGCGCTTCGCCTTCTATCTCTATGCCTCTTACAGCTACTGTTATGTTCAAATTCTCCTTCGGGATGCCGGGCATCTCGGCATTGACATGATATTCTTTGCCAGCATCGACTAGGTCCGTCGAAGGTTCTCTCACTTCAGCTAGTTCGAACCATGGTGACCAAGGTCTCACCCAGCTGGGTCCTATCGGAGTAAGTATGCTTCCAAATCCCCTTAAAGAGTCTCTGAACAAGCGATCGATCTCCCGCAGATAATCCGTGGAATGCCATGGTACAATCTCCCCCATTGTCTTCTTCTCTCTGACTGACGATTTCTTCTTCTTTTCAACCATCTAAATCACCTCAAAGATGTTACTTCAGGTAACATACTGTTACTTCAAGTAACAGTCACTAATAAACCTTATGCGTTCGCGCGCGCCTTCACCAAAAAAACACACAAAGCTCAAGCGCCCCCTAGTCCCTGAACAGAACCATAAGAAATTAAAACCTCAAAAGGACATCCTAACGAAGTTTCCACTGGAAACACATACAAATATGAAAAGCCCTCTCGCCGACACACTTAGTCATGGCACGTGCTGCGGACCTTCTAGGATGGGTAGCTCGGTCTTCGACGCTTCTTTTGT
>JAPKYM010000232.1 GCA_026394315.1 Candidatus Bathyarchaeota archaeon
ATCACTCCAAGAGAAGGATTTGGCGATAGAAAGGAAGGCCTGCTTCACGAAGTCCCCAAAGCTGAACTTGTAAGTGAACATGAATTCTCCAAGAACATGCTGGTTGAGATATTCCGTAAAGATGGAAATCGAAGTCTAGTCGCTATTCACAATGTAAAGAAGAGATCCGTTGTCTTAGACCTTAATCATCCTCTAGCTGGAAAGACGCTGGTAGTTGATGTCGAGGTAGTCGAGATATTTCCAGATCATGTGCAGCGTGAAGGATAAGTTGAGATTTGTCTGGGTCAAGTCCTCCAGTATGATCTGTAGCTGAAGTATATGATACTTAGCGGCATGAAGAGGAATGTGATACACACGTACGGGACAGCGATGCAACTGAAACTCACGCCATTAAAGATAAGGAAGATACAAAGGATATTTGCTCTTACCGTCCTTATCGTTGTTGTTCTGGTTATTTTCAGCTCTTGGTCTGAGTTCAGATTCGCAACGCCAAATGGGCAGGGCGCGAGTAAGCTGATAATAGTCCTCGAGCGCATCCATTTAGGAGTCGATGACCCCAGAGAAATAATGATTAAAGCAGTTGACAAAGGTGGAAGTATCGATAGAAGCCGAAATGACCTCTTGCAGCTCAACCTAACCTCCTTAAGCCATGGAAACACTCTTACCAAACTGAATGTTTACGAACTTAGACTTGAAAACGGCTCAGCTAACGTGTTTCTTTCCGGCCCTACAGCAGACGTAGTGAGAGTAACTGTGACTTGGAAGGAGGGAAAATCGAAGCTCGAGGCTGGAGAGGCTCTTATTCAGGTTGGAAGTTTCGAGGGAACATGATCTACTACGTAGCACGCGCCAGAGATGTTTGCCTCAGAGATCCTCGCCCTATTCTTCCAACCGTTTTAGTATGGACAAGAATTACAAGAGTTGCAAGAGAGCGCGCTCGCTATTGTCAACGATGGCATCTCAGCAAGGTTTAGAATTGGCAGAAGATAAGTGGGTTGTGAGGTAACATGTCATTCAAGGCTGATAGAAGGCTTAACTGTTTGGGGATGTTCTGCCCGATGCCTGTATTGAAAACGAAGGTTGAGCTGGAAAAGACTCCCGTAGGCCAGACTCTTGAGGTCATTGCAGATGATCCTGCCGCGGAATTGGACATCCCTAGCCTCGCACGAAGCGTAGGTCAAGAAATCGTCGCAATCCAGAAAGAAGGAAAAGCAAATCACATATTCGTAAAGAGGATCAAATGAGTCTTCCGAATTCGAGACCTCACTGAACCTATTTCACAATTCAGGAACTCGTAATAGAACCAACCTGAAACCTCGCTAATAATCTCCGAGAAGATTGAATAAATAGAACCCCGAATAAAGAATCCCCGAAGAAGAATGACAGGTCAGACTGCTGCGATTTAGACGAGGAAATGATGAATGTACAGCGAGAGAGTAATTGATCACTTCAAGAATCCTAGGAATGTCGGTGAGATCCCAGAAGCAGACGGAGTAGGAACAGTTGGGAATCCCGTATGTGGAGATCTCATGACCATCTACATCAAGGTCAAAGACGACAGAATAGTAGACTTGAAGTTCAAGACCTTCGGCTGCGGTGCAGCGATAGCAACAAGCAGTATGATTACTGAACTGGCCAAAGGTAAGACCTTGGAGGAGGGAATGAAGATAACCCGTGGGGATGTTGCAGAAAGCTTGGGTGGACTTCCTCCGATAAAGATGCATTGTTCGAATCTTGCAGCCGACGCTCTGCATGAGGCCATCAATGACTATCTCAAGAAGAAGGAGGGTCAGAAGTGACTTTGAAGGAAAGATGTCTCTACTGCAACGAGCCTATGGAAGGCGAGAGTTGCGAACTTGCTACTCTCAAGAAGACAGTTAATGGAAAAGAGATGCTCCTCTGCTGTAGAAACTGCGCTTCAAGCTTTGAGAAGAAGCAGTGATTTCAGACATCTGATCTGGGTGTTCAGGGTATTGGACTAGCGCGAGCGATGGATCAAGTGGTGACGAGCAAACCGTTTCGAGCTGTTATCTTCGACTTTGATGGAACTCTAGTCGACAGTTACGAAGCCCATCTGGAATCCTTTAGGCGAGCACTGTCCAAGTTCGGATTGAAGGTTGAGGACAAGGAGATCTATCGTCGCTTTGGCAAAGCTGCGAGACAAATGCTGGTAGAAGTCCTGCCGGAGAAGGAACATCCGCACATCTTGGAGATGGTTCGGGAGAAGAGGAATCAGTTTGTCGAGACCTCGTTGAACGTGAGGGTTTTCGAAGGCGTCGAGGATGTTTTGCGTTTCTTGAAGAACGGAGGTGTCAAGGTTGGTTTGGCGACCTCGGCTGACAGACCGAGCGTAGTGAGAGTCCTTGAGAGAGCCAACCTTGCAGACTATTTCGATGTGATCGTCTCAGCTGAAGATGTCAAGGAGGCCAAGCCTAATCCCAGGGTCTTCACTCTGACAGTTGAAAGACTGGGTTTAAGGCCTGAGGAGTGTCTGGCGGTTGGGGATTCAATATTCGACGTTATTGCTGCCAGAAATGCAGGTATCAGAATTGTGGTTTTCGCGAACAATCCCTATCAGATTGATGAAATCAAGTCTCAGGAAGTCTCGATTGTTTCCAAGATAGACGAGATAAAGAGGTTCTTCTGAGGCCCGCGCTCAGGCAAAGCAGCGTATCTTTAGAAATATTTGGGTTTGTCTTGGACTGGCGTGCCGTTAGACATTCTTACTCGGTCTGGTGAGGAGTATATGTTGAATCTCTTGCCACGTGCAAAGCAGATGAGGGTTATCCCGACCTTTTCAGCTAACTTTACTCCGGAATGAATAGGCCCTGAGATGGAGATGGAAAACGGAATGCCCATCTGGGCCGCCTTTGCGACTATGTCAGCGGGCTGCCTGCCGGAGGTTACCAAGCCTGCTCTTCCAAGGTCTGCATCTTTAAGAATTGATGCCCCAATGACCTTGTCCACGGCGTTGTGACGCCCAACATCCTCAGTAAAAGCAATCATTCTTCCGCTCTCAAAGATAGCTGCTGAATGCACGCCTCCTGTGACCTTGAATATTCTAGAATGATCGTTTAGTTCAGCTACCATGCGGGCTACTTCTTCCGCTGAGATCTGATAATCCGATTTGATATTGGCCTTGAGCCGAACCACGAGTTGAAGGTAATCAACGAGTGAGGTACATGCTGTTGTGACGACTCGGCCGAGCTTGCTGGACTCGAGTTCGATCTTGACCTCAGGTTTGAGTTTCACGTGGATATCAGTTCCCGCAACGAGAACTTCGTCAATTACCGCTTTATCTTCCAGAAAACCCTGTGTAAACAGGTGACCAACAGCTAGTTCAGTAAGCATTGAGGGCGACGTGAGCAGGGTCACTATGTGTTGCTTGTTAATGTATATGTTTACGGGAACCTCGACGGCGACTTCTTCATCGATCATTAAGATTGAGTCTTCTGTGAGATTGACCTTCCAGACTGTGGCCTTTGCCGTAGATGACAAGTAGGTTACCTAAGCTCTAGAATTAATTGCGGTAAAGAAAAATCTTCTCTGAATGGCTGCGTCCTAGGATGTGATTCTGCATGTGTCTTTGCTTTCTCGGAGCGAGATGCAGAGCCTGCAAAAGCTCATCATTACATCGAATTTCGTGACCTTGTCTTCTGCTAGGTCCTTGGCGACTTGACTTGCAACCATCTTTACCTTTGATGTTGATCTGAGTTTGGGGGATTCCCTGAATCCTCTCTTTGAGCCCAGGTACTGGCTTATGGCTGCTTGGGATGTTCCGAGCCTTTTGGCTGCCTCGACCTGTGAGAATTTGTGCCTTTCAATTAGCTCTTTGGCGACAAGGGATCTGAATGCTGGCAGGAATTGCTGAACTATTTCCTCGCATGGTGCCCGCAATTAGTATCCACGGTATAACGTTGTTATTATCCTTTATAGGTCTTAATAATTAGCGCGCGCTAGTATCGTTTGTCTTTTTCAACATAGGTATTGCGATAGGGCTCATATCACCTATTCCAACTCCATTCATCACAACAGTTCTTGCGAGCATTATGGTAATCAACATTGTCTGGGGCATCATATTCGGTTACTTATACGCAAGATTCTATGACCCGATTCCAGGCAAAGGCGTCATGAAGGGTCTTTACTGCGGTCTGTTAATTTGGTTGGTTTCAAACATCCGTAGCGTGAGTATTAATGGGCTATTACCGACCATCGCGCCGTGGGGAATATCATACCTCTGGTGCGGCTTCTGGGCAATGGTGATCACATATGGTCCAGTACTTGGAGCGCTCTACAAGAAATAGTCCGATGCATGTCTAATCTGATTCTTTCCCTTTCTTCTTCGACATCCGCTATTTTTTCTTTCTAGGTTTGGGAATCGTTTTGGTCTGGTAGCGCGCGCTAATCGACCGCTTATTCAGCGACACAGACCCAATAAAGAAAATAATGAAGGAGTTTTTCGCGCTTTACCCGGACTGGGATAAATATTTTGAATTGGCATATAGGCGAAAGAGACTGAAGGGCAGTCTACCTAGAGTGTAGCGCGTGGTATCTAGACATTGTCAGAACCGTACAGAGCTGCGAAAGAAAAGAAAGGTTGAGAAGGGTTAGTCTTTACGCCTTCT
>JAPKYM010000311.1 GCA_026394315.1 Candidatus Bathyarchaeota archaeon
GGGACTACCGAGTATTCTGGATGGGCCATAAAGGAGACATCGAGAGCAGATACACCACCAACAAGTACAGGCTGCCTCCGCCCCTGCTGGAGGATATGAGAGGAGCATATAGGAGATGCCAATCATATCTTCAGACTGAAGCCCCAAACGGAATGGAAGATACAAAGCTCCAGTTCAGGCAACAACTACTCATCGTGGCAGGATACAGTGAAGATGAAGTGAATGCAGTCGACCTGGAAAAGCTTAGCGACGACGACATCCGTAGCAGGGTTAGAGAGAAGCTCCTCAAAGAGAGCAACAATAACGGTAACGGCTCAAGAAGCCTCAGACAGAAGGTTGTTCCACTGGATGAAGTGGAGAAGTATATTGAGTCTGGTTGGGAGTATGTCTCGCAGCTTCCAAACGGCAAAGCAGTAATCAAGGGCTTAGAGGTTAATGGCAGAGAGCTTCAACCACAGGTCAATCCTGCTCAGAAACTCATCAACCGTTAACGTATCCTTCTCCACCATCAGCACTCTCTGCAGCGGATGATCTGGTGGAAGCTGCAGAGCAAACCCCTTCAACCTACTAATGTCTACAGTGCTCATGAAAAGTCTACTGACGACAGTATTTAAACGGCGGAAGAGTTGAGGCGGGGCTCAAGACAGAATATTGTTCTGACGTTTGTGCCAAGATTTTCTTTCGTCTCTTCTAGTCTCTTGCGCCGTTTAAAAGGCATCCACGGAAGGCTTGTGAGGTGGTAGAACCATGAGCACAGAGAAAGTTGAGTTCGCTGAGCAGTTTGACCCCACCACTCCAGAAGTCTGTGAGATCTGCGGAAAACCTACACCAAGAATAGAACTATGGGATATCTACTTTTGTTCTGACGAACCCTCCAGGCGAAAGATAAAGGTAGAAGACGATTGGTTTGAGTACTTTGACATTTGCTCCAGCTGCTACCAGAAGGTACGTAGCATCGCAGAATCCGAACCGGAACACGTTAACCTTCCATACCAGTATTGCTACTTCTGCTACCGGCCTACTCCTGACGGCTATGGATGGAACATCGTCCATGAACCGACCTATCCTGAATTCCTGTCACACGACGAGTATCTATCATGCATCTACGGCTGGCGCAACACTGGCGTACACATTTACCTGGCCTGCATCAAATGCGCAAATGAGATTGTGGAGAAGATCATGCGATACATACGATACCCACGTGAAGAGACGGATTAGCAGTCACAACTGCCGAATAACTACTAGTTCATTAGACTCTTCTCTGCAAATATGGCTAGGAGATAGGCAGTGTGTCCTACGCTCGCGTATGTGATGTTAATACAATAGAGGCTATCGAGTCTGGCCTATTGGATATGAAGGATTTCTACTTCATGGGCGACGACTACCGCTACCATTTCGAAGCAGAAGCAAAACGAAGATTCCTAGAATTGTTGAAAGACAGATTCAACTCTGGTGTTCAATACAAAGGAAAGACTTGGAAGTGGGACACCATAATCCTCAACAAGACTGAGGAGCTAAGCCGTTTTCTGCTTGGGATGGTCAATTTCTTGGACTTTACCGAGCCTTCTCCTAATCTGATTAGATTCGACAGTCTGAATATTCGCAGTCGGATTCTTGGACTCACGCAGAGAGAAGCTCAAGAATTAGGCATAGGTAGAAGTACGCTGCACTATCTGAGACGAAACGCCAAAGATCAAACATCTTTCAGGGTATATCAAAAAGTCGCTGGAAGGGTGCATAGGGTCTGAACTTACCCTCCCTTATTCGCACATATTTTCAAGAAATAAGGAGAAAAAGAGAGTTGAATCTCCTGAGAAGGAGATTCAAGAAAAGGTGGGAGCATTGTTACAATGCTACACGTTGAGTTGATGAACCTAGTCTGTACCGCGATGTTGACAAAATAAACAGGGCGCTCGCAGATGTTATAAAAAACGATATTTTTATGCCCCACCTGATTAGTACGCACTTTCATTTTGAAGTAATTATCTTAAGCATTTCTTCGTATTGTTTTTTGGTTATTTCTCCTTTGGCAAACCTCACTTTTAGTATGGCTACAGGGTCCTCAGGAGAGGATCCTTGATGGACCTCTTGGATGCGGGGCGGCGGCATATTCTTTATTTCCATAATCCTTTGTTGCCATTCTTCAGCGTCTAAGCCCGGCTCATCCCACACCGCCTCACCGCCCGCATAATCATATGCGTACCATCTACCATCCTGAAGTTCAACTGTCATCCCCTTTCCACCTCTTCTTGCACTAACATTAGAGATAGAGCTTACAAGATAGTCATGGCGCCCTTTGATCCCGTTCATAGGATCAAAAATCACTCTTTGGGCACTATCAAGAGATAATTTGCCCAATGTGTTGAATTGACCGTTCCTGCATATCGACTTCAATAATATCCTATTACGCGAAGGCGATCCTGGGAAGCTGGAAGAAGTAGCTGGCATTGTTTCATGTTGAGCTGGCTGGACTGTAATTGCTGGAGAGTAGGGACCATCAGATGCGCCTACAATAATTGACATCAATCCAATCAAACCCATGATGCCGCCAACGATTTGTTGCATGACTGAATTTCGGTATGCTTGGTCATGTTCTGAAGATAATGCCCGTCCCAATTGTCCGAGTGATGTTGAATATTGTTGTGAAGTGTTGTATCCGACAATGAAAAGAAAACCCCCAATTACAAGTAACAACGCACCGATAGCTATGGCTCCACCCCTTGCCATCAGAATCACCAAGACCATGCGATGAGGGCTAAGGCAGTATTTGCAGGATTCTTGATTTAAGACTTCGCAAGGTCTCTAGCGCGCGGCAACTACTATCTCAAGGTGGTTTCGTCGTACTGTCAATGGCAAATATCAATAACCGAGCTATCTTAGTCACACATGAACTTGGGAGAGATCAGGTAGCGCGCACTAATATCCGATGAGGCATTAGAACACCTGAAGATCCTGTGGGATGATATTTGTATGTTTTTGCGCTAGCTCGTTGTCCCTCCGCCTCGCAATCCTTAAGATTTGTCTTAACATGATAATTGTTTGATAACTGGCCAGCTGACATGTCTTGGAATACTGCCCGTACTGTCAAAGGTGGGTTGAGCCTACGAAAGATCATACCGATCTTATTGCTGGACAGATGTTTGGTCGTTTAGGCAAAATCGTTGGTGGCGCTCACTACTTGCTTAAGGTTTCCAGATGCCCAATATGTAATAACAAAATAGAGAAGAAAGGAAAGCCCCCAATCACGACCCACCAGCTCGTGACACTGCCTACGTACCCACAGCCTCAGGTAACCCTCAGAGATACAAGACAGGTCTCAAGATACTGTGGGCACTGTGGGTCTTCAATATCGTCTAACGATAACTACTGCATGAAATGCGGCAAGCGCACGCTATAGGCTAGGAAGGACATATTTCTTGTCACCCCATATGAGCCGGTTCCGCCACTCTGTTTCGGCTAGCGCGCGCGTGAGAAACGATCCGATGGACTTCTGACGTTGCTGTGAAGATTCGTTCAGGGTTTCAATTGTTTGGAAGGGCAGAGCTACAGAAACGGGGGCGGACTTGGTTCGTGATTCGTCGTACTGCCGATCCCAGCGCGCGCTAGCGCAACT
>JAPKYM010000134.1 GCA_026394315.1 Candidatus Bathyarchaeota archaeon
CTGCGCTACCAGACTGGAGTTAACAGGATGGGTCAGGAACCTTCCTGACAGGAGCGTTGAAGCAGTCTTTGAAGGTGAAAAGGAAAAGGTTGAGGAAGCAATAGCTTTCTGTAAGAGAGGGCCTCCACACGCAGAAGTTCACAGCATTGAGATCCAATGGGAAGACTGGAAAGGGGAATTCAAGGATTTCAGAATCACATATTGAAGTGTGAACTGATTACAGACTATGTTCTCTTGAGGACTCATGACGTGCAATTCGGAGAGTTCAGTTCACGAAAGAGATTAAAGGATGGATGGCTTGCTTCTGTAGCGTGCTCCGGTGGTGTAGCCCGGTTAGCTAGGCAGGGCCGACAGCATAGCGGCCTTTCGAGCCTCAGTTCGGGGACAAGAAATCCTCAGAGTCGCTGATCGCGGGTTCAAATCCCGCCCGGAGCACCATACTTCGAACCTGGGCTGGCAAATAACTACACCAGATTTTGTCTAATCGATAACGAGTTAAGCGCCTAAATCGACATCGAGTTAAGCCTAAGCATTGAAAAAGACGGAAATGTGACCGAGAAGTTTTTTTTCGGTCTATTCGAACCCCCACCAATAGAATATCTTATCCCTCTTGGGTGCTTCAAGGGACGAATAATAGGTGTGGTGGAATAGTCAGCGCGTGCTTTTGGATCCTTACTATGAGCGCGCGCGGAATGAGTTAAAAGTGTGAATGTAGTCTCTCTCTACTGGCAGTTAGGGTGCTAAATTTGAGTGATGAAAGCAAGAGCGACGAGAAGAAGGTTGATGATAAGAAGATCACCAGACGGAACTATCTGAAATACGCTGGCGGCGTTGTTGCTGCGGGTGCATTAGCGGCTGCAGGATACGGAATATCTCAATACTACAAACCATCCACCCCAACGACTACCGGCCCAACGATAACCACTCCGGGGGGCGGTGAGAAGAAGAAAGTCAGAATCGGCGGGACCAAACCTCTGACCGGTACTGCGGCACTGCAAGGTATAGATGAGAATCGTGGGCTGGAAATATGGGCGAAGAGATGGGTCAACGACCGAGGTGGAATAAAAGCTGGAGACGGGAACACATACGAAGTAGAATTGCTCATATACAACGACGAATCGAAGCCTGAGAACGTAAGTCGACTCTATGAGAAACTGATCAATGAGGACAAAGTCGACTTCCTGATGGGTCCCATTTGGGCACCTCTTGGCCAAGCTACGGTAGCTGCGGTGGAGAAATACAAGAAACTGGAGATTTATGGTAACGCTGCCTTCGACCCAGCACAGTGGAAAGACTGGAAATACATAATGATGGTCATAACCAATGGGCCCGAGTATCTAAACATCCTAACCGAAATGATCATCAACAAGATCTTACCCAACGATCCAGACGCAAAGAACATAGCGATAGTTCACACCGACGATGCATTTGGGAACATAGCTGGAGGATGGGGATATCAGTGGGCAAAGAAACAGCCTCAACTCAATATAGTCTATTATGATAAGGTTGCTTTTGACCAACAAGACTTCACCCCGGTACTCACAAAGGTCAAAGAAGCCAACCCGTCAATACTCCTATTCGAAGCTGGGTCGAAGGCCCCACTAGTCGCTAAGAATGTTCGAGAGATTGGACTGGATCTGAAACTGCTGTACTGCGGCACATACGGAGTGTTCAAGCAATTCTACGATGGTCTGAGCCCCAAGTACGGCGAAAATGTAATCTCGATAACTCAGTGGGTTCCAGGGGAAAAGTATCCGGCCAATTATGGACCAACAGAAGATTGGTTCGTTTCAACATTCAACAAGGACTACAATGGGGCAACGCCTCAGTACACAGCAGGAACGGGTTTCACACAAGGCCTCATCTTGCAGGCGGCCATGGAGAAATGTACTAGACCACTGGACTCCGATGCCATGAGACAGGTGGTCGGTGGAGTAAACTTTACCGGTTTCTTCGGGGACATAGCATTTGATCCAGTAACAGGCTGGCAGACTGGCCACAAAATGTCAGCGCTCCAATGGCAGGATGGCAATCCAGTCTGCGTCTATCCGGATAAAGTTGCGAAAGCACCACTAAGATATCCAATGGCAAAATGGTCCACGCTTTAGAGTGCGCTGGCTCTCATTTTATGGCGTAGGGATTCGTGGGTGATCCCACAGCTCCTGTGAATGGTATTACAGGAGCTACGAACATGAATTCGTATACTTTGTCTTCGCCACAATCT
>JAPKYM010000186.1 GCA_026394315.1 Candidatus Bathyarchaeota archaeon
TACGGATTAATATCCAGGTCTAATTTCATGCTGGCAGACATCTCTAGCACTCTTGATAAGATAAAGCCACACATCCTTAAGAGCGGATGGAGAATAAGGTTTGAGTACAGTGAGGTATATCGTGGATAGGACGCGCTAATCTAGTAGAAAAAGCGAGCGCGCTCGTACATTGGTCATAGGTGACCTAGCGCTCGTACTTGGAATAACGCACACCAAAACTGAAGATAGTCTTTTATCATCAAACATCTCAAACTGTGTTTTTGGTCTCTTTGCCTTCCAAACAAGGAGTCAACAGAAGAAAGTTTATTCTAGCTGGAGCAGGATGTGCAGCCGCAGCAGGAATAGGTTATCTTACTAAAGATCTTTGGTATCCTCTTACTCAGAAGACCACGGCTCCTGAAGCTGCTTCACCCACTCAGACTCAAACGCCAACAAATAGTCCGCCATACGCCAGTTTTCAATTGGTAAAACCAAAATATATTCTACCCGCCGTTGGACAGGAGGTTCAATTCCTTAACAAGTCAACAGACCCGGATGGCGATGCTTTAAGTTGTAGATGGTATGTTAATGAGATATTTGAAAGTAAATCTAAAGACCTTTCATTCAAACCCAAGGAAGCTGGGACACATAGTGTCAAATTGGAAGTTAGTGACGGAAAACTGAAAGATGAGAAGGAATACTCTTTCTTAGATGTCGAGTCTGGTCAAATATATCCAACAAAGTCGTTGAATGTCAAATATGAGGGAATGAGGTACTCTGCTGGTGCATGGGCACCATATGCTCAGACTTTAACGCCTGGAATCGAGGAGATGAACGAACAGCTTGACACAATACGTCACGAACTTGGTTGTAATGCCATACTTATTTTCTCTGGCACTGGATATGAGGACAACTTGATTAATTGTGGGAACTTAGCTATAAAAAAAGGATTCGAACGGATTTACATTCAACCAGAATACATGGATGCAACAATTGATCAAACGATTGAATACTTAAGTAGATTTACCGAGAAAGTCAAACCTCTGCGAGAAATGTCTGAATCTGTTGTACTCATGGTAGGACATGAATTCGGCCTCGAAACATATGGAATCATTCCGGGAAATAACTGGTACGATCGCTTATTCTATCAAACTAAGCATAACGATTGGTTGGATAAAGTAAGAGCTACCATCCCAAGTATGCTTGGGAAAATCATTTCACTTTGCAAACAAAACTATGGCTATCCCGTCTCGTATTCAGCTGCTATATGGGAAGATGATCTGGTGCCTTGGAAGGATCCCGTATTTGAATCAGTCTGCACGGATGCCTACGTCATGGACTCAGTTGGATGGACAGCTAACTGGATCATGAATCATTTATCCAGCTTGAAGAGATTTAACAAACCTGTGAATTCCGCTGAATGGGGATGCATGACGTTCACTGGAGCTGGACCAATATCAGGAACATCGCCTCTATATGTTGAGCAGAATCCATACGATGAGAACGAACAGGCAAACTACATAAAACATTATCTTGAAATGCTAAATTTGTCAAACATTAGCGGATCCTTCTACACATTATATGCTGACCCATCGACCTATAACAAAGGGTTTGGTCTGCTACGTGATGGCAACAGTAGAAAGAGGGGATTCTACATGTACAAGAGCTATCAGCGTGTAGGTTCTTGAACCGCCGATGTCTACTCGTAGGAAATTTCTCTATACCAGTGCTGGGGTTGCTGCAGCGGCTGGCATAGGTTACTTGACAAAGGACTATTGGCATCCCCTCCCTGGGGGGTCCTTGGTAGAGAGCCACACCCCAACAACATCAACTCCTGAAAACAATCCACCATACGCCAATTTCGAACTGGTTAGGCCACGTTACATCAAGCCCTGTGTAGGGCAAGAAGTCCAATTCGTCAACAAGTCGACAGATCGAGATGGGGATCCTCTGACTTTCAAATGGTATGCCGATGATAAGCTAGAAAGTGAATCTAAGGATTTCAGTACTCGATTCAATGAGATAGGCCAGCATCGTGTTAAGTTAGAAGTTTCTGATGGAAAACTGAAAGATGAGAAGGAATACTCCTTCTTAGATGTTGAGTCCGACCAGATATATCCAATGAAGCAGTTGCATGTAAGAGAGAAAGGAATCAGATACTGCGCTGGGAATATAGGCGGGTGGCCTAACATGCCTACCCCAGGTAAAGAGGAGATGGATGAACAGCTAGACATAATTCGAAATGAGCTTGGATGTAATGCCATCACCATCGTAGGTGGCGGCGAATATGAGGATAACATCATATTATGTGCCAAATTGGCAATTGAGAAAAATTTTGAACGGGTAAAT
>JAPKYM010000116.1 GCA_026394315.1 Candidatus Bathyarchaeota archaeon
ATTTCATAGAGATGTTTTACCACTTCAGAGAAGAAGTTATCCATCGGGCGGGTCTGGGAAGAATGGGATTTCACTGTGTTGATAAGGATATGACTTGGCAGATGAACGCAATAATGTTGCCAAAAGAGATCTCGGACATAATTGAAACGTACGATCAAAGAAGTGAATTTGAGCCTATAACTAGATGGGGCGTATATGGAAATGGGCAAAGTTTTCTGGAACCATTCCGGTTTGTCAGAGCTACCACAGGCAAACTAGTAGAGTTCTGCAACAAATATTTTGAGTTGCTAGATTTCGACAAACGTTTAGAACAATATCCAGAAGTGAGACATAGTATGGAAGAGAGCAATAAAACGAAGGCTCATCAAGATTATGCAAATTATTTAGCGCTATTCGTCAAAGACCATTTGGGGTTCTAGATGGACATATAGGAGGAAGCAGAGACATTTCATACGCGCGCGTAAGGGGAGATAGCGACGTTGCCGAAGTATGACGAATACCGAGAGTCACTGAGGAGATTCAACGAAAAAGTAGATCAAGTTCTTCGTTCCAATTGTTACACCGTCGAGGATAACTTAGGCAGCTTGGTTGACTTCTGTGAGACAGACGATACGGTAAGAATTGTCACGAGACGGCTAAAGGATAATCGTGTTGTGGATGTGGACAATTGGTACAACGGCTTGGTGAAATCAGCTCAAAAATTTGAGCTACCAAAGGACCGTGAATATCGCGTAGCGCTATTGTATCAACTGCTGCTCAAAATGGTTAGGGGGCACATCGATCCAGCGGATTTAGCCAGAACAGTATTTCCATCTAGAATGAACGATCTGAACTTCTACGTGGGGGAATTCAATAGCAATATGCTTGTCCCTTTTGCGCAAGGAATGGAGTTCCTAATGGAGAAAGAAAATCGAGAAAGCCGGTTGACACCCAAGAGTGATGATTCTGCAGAGATGAGGAGGGCAGATTTGGAAATGACGATACCTCCTGAGATCACGAAGAGCCGTGATCTCTTTAGTCAGGACTATTCTGATCCTTCAAAAGTCGGCTTCATAATGATGAAATTCAGAAAAACTCCTGCTCATGACAGAATTGTCGAAGCAATAAGGAATACTCTGAAATTATGTGATCTGAAAGGAGTTAGATCAGATGACAAGGAGTATCATCAGGATCTCTACTACAATGTCTTGACTCACATGCATGGTTGTGGGTTTGGCATCGCAGTCTTTGACCAGATTCAAGAGGAGAGTTTCAGTCCTAATGTTTCTCTGGAAATCGGATATATGCTTGCGTTGGGAAAAAAGATCTGTATACTCAAAGACAAGAATCTTAAAACCATGCCTGCGGACCTTCTCGGCAAGCTGTATAAAGAATTTGATCCCCAAAATCCTGAGAAGACAATTGACGATAGTCTTTCGAAATGGCTGTCAGACAATAAGATTGGTCAGAGAATCTCGATCATGCAAGAGGTTCAGGCTGGTACTGAAAGCGATGAAATGGGAGAAATATCTTTGGAGGAGTTATTGCCCGAAGAACTTGCAATGCTAAGATCATTACCTCCCACGGCACATAATGTTCGCCTATACAGGAGAAGAGACGACGGTTCTGTTGTAATGAAATATCAATACACTGACTAGGAAATTGCTGGAACTGAAGCATACCAAGCCTGAAGTCGACAAGCCAGTGCGTCTAGTACCGAGTGAGACTTTCCACCCAGCCCGCGCAGCTTTTGCCTGACGCTTAGACTAACCACAGAAACAGAGGCTTACGCATCCGTCGTCGTCGCCTTAGCTGGTGAGCACACACACCACCAATTGTTAGTGCCTAGCCAAAAATCAAAGACTGAACCGTTGTCAAGCCTAGCCCTTCACAGATCGGAGTATCGGAATTGTAGGGTTCTTGATGGGGTTTGTTGTGTTATTCTTAGTGTAGGAGATTCTGAATCAAGACTTAGCCGACCTAAGAGTCCGAAGTATTGGAATGAGTAACAAACGTTATTTATGCGCGGCAAGCAGAGATGTGGGCAGTCGTGAACCTGATGACTACTTGTAAGCTGATGCTCAAAGTCCTAGTCCCTTTAGCTCTAATCGTCATAATGGTGTCTACAGCGTATGCTGCTCCACCAACACAGCTCTGGAGCGACGCAGTAGGCACCAACGACATAGCTCTATCCAAAGATGGAAACTATGTAGCGGTTGCCTCAGGTAATCAGCTTCGGTTCTACGGCAGAAGTAGTGCAACACCACTCTGGACGTCCCGGAGTCAGGATGAATTTAGTTCAGTTGCGATCTCAGCGGATGGAGACTGCGTAGCCGTAGGAGCAATGTCTAATGTATATTTCTGGAAGAATGCGAGAACGCTCACTGGGTCTGGAATTGACACTCAAACATGGGTTAGCGTCTCTCTCGGCGAGTCTATCGACAGAAGATGCCTTGACATCTCAGACGATGGAAATTATGTCGTGGCTGGAAGACTTAACGATGCCTTCTACTGGGCTAATGCGAAGTCGAGATCGACAGCAACTGAACAAACGACTTGGACCTATTC
>JAPKYM010000006.1 GCA_026394315.1 Candidatus Bathyarchaeota archaeon
TAACTGTACCAAGTCAAAACTTGAAAATCCCAAAACATGAATTCCCCCATCTTTCACCGCCGCCTTCGCCCGCCGTCTTTTCTTGTTTTCCCTAGTTTGTATTCCTAATGATGATAATGTGAGCGTCTGGGGCGGCGGCGAGTGGCGAGCGGTTCAAGAATTGGAAATCACAATTTCAACCAATAATGGTATAATCAGAATATTCGGCGGGCGGGCAGGGCGGTAAGAAAAAATTGGGATTTACGATGTGGAAATTTACAATGTCACAAGTGCGAGACAGCAAGTTCATCCGTGAAACGCCTCAGCCGCAAACATAATGGACTCTTGATATGCCGGAATCATGGACAACGTGAACATCATGGACGCGCGCACTACAGTAGCAATGTACACAATTGAAGCTGCAGGCTCGTGCGACTTCAAGCATTATGTTTTGAAGTCTTCAATCTATCGAGAGTAATTGCGATCTCCATACGAGACCCTGTCAAACTCGTTTCTGTAGGGTATCTATCACTCTTTTTGCCTATTACCTAATCCGTCGTCTTCTGAAAGAGGTCTCAATCCAACGTGCTATCCCAGCGATATCAATTGAGCATCTAGATGTTTCTAAAGTAAGGTCAATCGCATTCCGCTCAGGTGCCAGGAGTTCATAACCGTTGACTCTGAGGAAAGTGTCAGCGGCCAGGAAACCGGTTCTCTTGTTACCATCGATAAATGGATGAAGTTTTATGACTTCATGCATTATTGCCGCAGCCTTTCTACTGAGGCTACTATGAAACTCAGTCCCGAAAAATGTGATATGAGGGGTCTCAAGAGCTAGTTCTAGCATTCCTTCAGCAAGAAGGCCCTCAGCGCCTCCACTTTTCAATGCGATCTCATGTAGTTTAAGGACTTGCTTCTTCGTCAAGTACTTGCAGTACATGGCGCTCTAATATTTCGCCAATTCTGCAATTATCGACTCATTCTTCTGAAGAGACTCATGCATCGCTGTCTTAAAATCTGCTTTTCTGCTTGCATGCTCTGACTCTTCGTGAGGCAGACCAATCCCTCTAATGAGGCTTCCTATCACCGGTGACAGACAAGATGTGTTTCCAATCGCATAGGTTTCTGCACCCGTGAAATCGACTATCTGAATAGCGGAGCTTAGTCCCGCTGTCGTTCGTTCTGGGCTCTCATTTATCTCGCGATTGGACAACTTCTTCCCCCGCCTAGTAGCCAAATACACTTATATATGGTTATCTTGGAGCCATTGCTCTCTGATTACTGTTTCTCTGACACCCGTTGTAGGAAAGGGGACCTGAGGTGGATTCAAATCAACCCTATCCATCTTCCTCGTGGTCCTGAATACGTGAGTAAGGTTGTCCGATTCGATCAGTGCCCTATTGAAGTCAGCTGTAGTATTTCGATTATCACCTAGAACGGCCTCAGCGTTGTAAGGCGTGCTCAACTCAAGTATGTGATCGTATTCTGTGTAAAGTTCGAATGCCTTGTTGGAAGTATCCTCATCTTCAATAATGTTCAGGCCAAGGACATCCTTTGCTTCCTTTCGCCCAATTAGGTAATCATGAGAAAAGCGACCTTT
>JAPKYM010000070.1 GCA_026394315.1 Candidatus Bathyarchaeota archaeon
GTGATGCGGTATGGATGGTGGTTGACTTTCTTTCCAGGGCTTTCAATAGCCCTTCTTGTGCTGGCTCTTAATATAGTTGGAGAAGGTCTAAATGATGCTTTGGATCCAAGATTTAGGGTGTATAGAAATTGATGTTGACAACAATACATTCAGTGGCGAGGTCTTGAATAAATGGAAGAGAGATTACTGGAAATTAGAGACTTGAAGACATACTATGAGGCCGGTTACAAAAGCGTGAAGGCAGTTGATGGAATTGACTTGGAAATACAGAAGAAAGAAGCAGTCGGATTGGTCGGCGAATCGGGCTCTGGAAAGAGCACCGTTGCTTGGTCAATTATGGGGCTAGCCCCTGCGACGGGCAGGATATTGGGAGGACAAATTCTGTTTCATGGCAAGGATTTGCTTGAGATTCGAGAAGATGAAATGAGACGTATAAGAGGAAAAGAAATAGCCATGATTTTCCAGAATCCCATGAGTTTTCTCAATCCTGTAATGAAAGTAAGAAACCAGATAGCTGAAGCCCTCGAAATGCACGAGAGTCTAGGCAAAGAAGAAATCAATCAGAAAGTTGTCGAATTGCTGAAAAAGACTCAGATAAGCTCACCTGAGAGGGTCGCGGATTATTATCCCCATCAACTTAGTGGAGGAATGCAACAGCGTGTACTCATAAGTTTGGCAATCTCATGCAGTCCACAACTCCTCATCGCCGATGAGCCCACTACAGCGTTGGATGCCACCATACAATTGGGAATTATGGACCTCCTGAGAACGCTTAAGGAGCATGAGAACCTCTCGCTTCTCTTGATTACGCATGACTTAGGAATTGTTGCTGATTTGTGTGATAGGCTCTATGTGATGTATTCAGGAAAAATCCTCGAATACGGCAATGTATACTCAGTCTTCGAAAATCCATCGCATCCCTATACAGCTATGCTTCTCAGTTCAACTTTGAGCATAGATGAATACAAGAAGACGCTTGCATTCATACCTGGATCAGTTCCAGATATGACGCAGCCTCCAAAGGGCTGCAGGTTCCACCCAAGGTGCCCACATGCCAAGACGGTTTGTAGCAACCATGAGCCACCAAACAAGCAGATTGACAAGGATCACTGGGCAAGTTGTTGGCTATTGGATAGGTGACAGATTTGTCGAATTCTCCTCTAATCGAAGTCAAAGATCTGAAAAAATATTTCCCAGTCAAACAGGCTTTCTTTTCGAGGAGTAACCTTTATGTTCATGCAGTTGATGGAATCAGTTTCAGCATCAAAAAAGGCGAAATATTCGGGTTGGTAGGAGAGAGCGGCTGCGGCAAAACAACAACAGGGAGACTGCTTTCATTACTAATCGAACCAACTGCTGGAAACATAAGATTCATGAATCATGAAACGCGTGGTTTACCAAGGCGCGAATCGCGTATGCTTAGGCGGCAGATGCAAATCATTTTCCAGGATTCATATGCCTCACTTAACCCTCGAAGAACTATAGGTTCTACACTCAGTCAGCCTTTCATAATTCATGGAGAACTGACAGCGCAAGAAATCCGCTCGCGAGTTACCGAGCTGTTGGAATCAGTCCAACTGACTCCGCCCCAGAGTTTTCTTGACAGATATCCACACGAGTTAAGTGGGGGACAGAAACAAAGAGTTGGAATCGCCAGAGCGATAGCACTGCGCCCTATGTTCATCGTAGCAGATGAACCTGTCTCATCAATAGATGTGTGCATGCGGGGGCAGATCTTGGATATCCTAAGAAAGCTCAGAGACGAGTTTGCTATTACATATCTTTATGTTACGCATGAT